>JBJTEN010000001.1:0-9134 GCA_046092925.1 Phenylobacterium sp.
CCACATCCAGGCCAGGGCGGTGAGGCCCACGAGGTGCAGGAAGTCGTGGGACCCGGCGGCGGCGTTGTCGGGGTGGGAAAGGCCGTTCTGCATCAGCCAGCCGACGCCGTCCTGAAGCTGGGCGCGGGCGCCGTCGAGGCCGTCGAGGAAGGGATCGGTGGCCGCATCGCCCCGGGCGCCGGCGGAGAAGGCCTCCAGCTCGGCCAGCCAGGACAGCATGGCCCGCCCGCCGTTGGCCGGCAGCTTACGGCCGACCAGGTCGAGGGCCTGGACCCCGTTGGTCCCCTCGTAGATCAGGGCGATGCGGACATCGCGCATGTACTGGCTGGCGGGGAAGTGCTCGGTGAAGCCCGAGCCGCCATGCACCTGCAGGGCGTCGGAGCAGACCTTCAGGCCGCGGTCGGTGAGGTAGGCCTTGACCACCGGCGTCATCAGGGCGGCGTAGTCGGAGGCCTTCTGGCGCACGGCCTCGTCGGGATGGCCGTGGGCGAGGTCGCCCTGAAGGGCGGACCAGAAGAGGAAGGCGCGGCCGCCCTCGACCAGGGCCTTGCCCTCCATCAGCTGCCGGCGCACGTCCGGGTGGACGATGATGGGGTCGGCGGGGCCGTCGGGGTTCTTCGGACCGGTCAGGGCTCGGCCCTGGAGCCGGTCGCGGGCGAAGTCGGTCGCCGCCTGGAGGGCCGCCTCGGCCTGGGCGATCCCCTGCAGGCCGACGCCGATCCGCGCCTCGTTCATCATCACGAACATGAGGGCGAGGCCCCGGTTCTCCTCGCCCACCAGCCAGCCGACAGCCTCTTCGTGGCGCATGACGCAGGTGGCCGAGCCGTGGATGCCCATCTTTTCCTCGAGGCCGTCGCACCAGACGCTGTTGCGCGCGCCGGGCTTGCCGTCGGCGTCGGGGATGAACTTGGGCACGATGAAGAGGGAGATGCCGCGCACGCCCTCGGGGGCGCCCTCGACCCGGGCCAGGACCAGGTGGACGATGTTCTCCGCCATGTCGTGCTCGCCGCCGGAGATCCAGATCTTGGTCCCGGAGATGCGGTAGGTCCCGTCGGCCTGGGGGACGGCGCGGGTGCGCAGGAGGCCGAGGTCCGTGCCGCAGTGCGGCTCGGTCAGGTTCATGGTTCCGCACCACTCGCCAGAGGCGAGCTTCGGCAGGTAGAGGGCCTTCTGGGCGTCGGAGCCGCCGTTCAGGATGGCCGAATAGGCCCCGTGGGTCAGGCCCGGATACATGGAGAAGGCCATGTTCGCCGAGGAGCTCATCTCGGAGAAGGCCAGGTTGATGACGTGCGGCAGGCCCTGGCCGCCGAAGGCCGGGTCGGCCCCGATGGCCGGCCAGCCGCCCTCGACCAGCTGGCGGTAGGCGTCGGCGAAGCCCGTCGGCGTGCGCACGGAGTGATCCTGAGACCAGGCGCAGCCCTCCTTGTCGCCGACCGGGTTGAGGGGCGCCAGCACCTCCGAGGTGAAGCGCCCCGCCTCCTGGAGAATCTGGGCGACGATTTCGGGCCCGGCCTCGGAGAAGCCGGGCAGGTCGGCATAGGCGCCGATGTCGAGAACATCATTCAGAAGGAAGTCGTGCTCGCGTACGGGCGGCCGGTAGGGCATCGGCGGAACTCCGGGTCTCGGGCGTGACGATGTTGGGGGATCAGCCGGCGCGGCGCATTTCGCCGGGGCGGGCGCGGCGGGGGCGGATGGCCTCCACCGGCTGCTCCAGAAGCTCGGGCCGGGTGCTGCGCAGGTGGTCCTCAAGGCGGGCGCAGGCCTCCTGGAGGACGTCCACGGCCATGTCGATGTCGCGACGCTGGGCCTCCAGGGCGCGGATCCGCTCGCGGAACTTGGCGAGGGAGATGGCGTTCTGCGTCGCTCCGCCGTCGCCGAGCTCGTAGAGGTCGAGAATTTCGCCGATCTCGGACAGGGCCAGGCCCACGCGCTTGCCGCGCAGGATGAGCTGCAGGCGGGCGCGATCCTTGTAGGAGTAGACGCGGTTCATGCCGTCGCGTTCGGGTGAGAGCAGCCCCTTGTCCTCATAGAAGCGCAGGGCGCGGGGGGTGCAGCCGAACTCCTGGCAGAGCTGGCGGATGGTGAAGGATCGGGCGGGACGGCGCAGTTCCGTGGGCATGTGAAGACACTCCCTTTCAGAGACAATGGCTGACGCGGAGGTAAGTAGAGCTTACGTGCGCGTCAAGTGCCTGACGACGGTTCCGGCCGCAACCTGCGCGGCGCCCGGGCGCCTGGCGCGGGCAGCTGGATCTCGAAGACGGCGCCGGCTGGCCCCGAGTGGGTGAGGGTGAGTTCCCCGCCGTGCCCCTGGACAAGCTCCCGGGCGATGGCCAGGCCAAGGCCTGCGCCGTCGGGTCGGCCGGAGCCGGCAAAGGGCTGGAAGAGGCGTGCCCTCGCGCGCTCGGAGAGGCCGGGGCCATTGTCGGCCAAGGTGATCACGTCCGTCTCGCCGTCGCGCCGCCAGCTGGCCCGAACCACCCCTGATCGCGGCGGGACCATGGCCTCAATGGCCTCGCGGGCGTTGCGCATGAGGTTCACCAGGATGCGGTGCAGCTGGTCCGGGTCGGCCTGAACCTGGACGCCGGGTTCGACCTCGCAGACAAACTGGACGCCCCGGCGCCCCCCCTCCGGCCGGTCCGAGAGTCGGCCTTCTTCTGCGGCGGCCAGGAGGGCCTCGGCGAGCTCCACCGACGCCAGGGCGGGCGGGGCCTCCTGGGTCTTGCCGTAGGCGAGCACCTCGGTGGCGAGCCGGACGGCGCGGTCCAACGCCCGCTCCAGTCGGGGCAGGGCCTGGGCGACCCGGGGGTCGGGCACGGAGGCGAGGCGCTCGGAGGCCATCTGGGCGCTGGTCAGCATGTTGCGCAGGTCGTGATTGATCTTGGCGACGGCCTCGCCCAGGGCGGCGAGCCGGGCGCGGGAGGCCAGGGCGGTCCGCAGGTCGGCCTGCATCCGGTCGAGCTCGATCTCGGCCCTGCCGATCTCGTCCCGCCGGCCGGAGGGGACCAGATGGGCGGCAGGATCGTCGGGATCGGCCCGGAACCGCTCCAGGGCCCGGGTGATCCGCTGCATGGGGCGGACGAGGAAGAAGTTCAGCGACAGGTAGACCAGGGCCCCGGCCAGACCCGCCACGAACAAGGTGGTGAAGACCAGTTGCCAGAGATAGGCGTTGAGCTCGTCCTTCAGGGGCGCGTGGGGGGCCACCACCTCGATGAACTCGGCCTCCTCGCGGAAGCGCGGCTCGGCGATCACCCGGACGGCCCGGTCGTCGCCCGCGCTCAGCGTCTGGAAGGGCGCCAGGAGCCAGGAACTGACCGCCTGCTCCCGCAGGTCGACCAGATAGGGGGCCTCGTCCCGGCGCGGCCCCTGCAGGACCAGTCGTCGAAGCCCCCGGGACTGGATGGCGACGGTCTCGACACCTGCGCCGGCCAGAAGCTGGGCGGAAAGCTTCTCGGACACCACCCGGTCGGGCGCCACCTCCGTGGCCAGGGAGGCCAGCTCTGCGGCGCGGACGCGGTCCAGAAGCCAGTTCCGCTCGAAGGCCGCCAGGGACGGGGGCAGGATGAACACGCCTGCGAGGGCGATGAAGAGGGTTGTGAGCACGAGCAGGCGCGCAGACAGGCCGCCCGGCCAGAAGAGCCTGCGGCCGGTTCTTCCCCATCCGGCCTTACCGGCGGCGGGATCTGGCGCCTGCACCTCGGCCATGGCTCTCCAGTAGGGGAAAGCCGGCCCTGCGGCAACGCGCCGGGATGTGTCAGCGGGCCCCTACAGCCTCGGCGAGGGTGCGGAAGCCGTCGGCCCGAAGGCGGGCGGCGAGGTCCCTTCCAATTCGAACGGCGAGGCCGGGCCCCTCGTAGACCAGGGCCGAGTAGAGCTGGACCGCCGCGGCGCCCGCCCGGATCCGGGCGTAGGCGTCGGCCCCGGAGGCGATCCCGCCCGCGCCGATCAGGGGCAGGCGACCCGCGGCGGCGGCGCTGAACCGGCCCAGGACGGACTGGGCGAGGTCGCGAAGGGGCGCGCCGGAAAGGCCCCCCGCCTCCCCGGCCTGGGCCGAACGCAGGGCCGGGCGGCTGATCGTGGTGTTGGCCACGATGATTCCGGAGAGGCGGAAGGCCAGGACCGTCTCGACGATGACCTCGATCTCGGCGTCCTCGAGGTCGGGCGCGACCTTCAGGAACAGGGGGACGGCCTTGTCCTGCGGCAGGGTGTCGCGGGCCTCGGCCGCCCGGCCGAGCAGGTCCTCGAGGGCCGCGCGCGTCTGCAGGGCGCGGAGGCCCGGGGTGTTCGGCGAAGAGATGTTGAGGGTGAACCAGTCGGCCTGGCCCCAGAGGCGCCTCAGGCCGGTGACATAGTCGCCGATGCGGTCGGGCGAGTCCTTGTTGGCCCCGATATTGGCGCCGACCGGACCGGGGCGTCCCGGCCGGGCGAGGCGGGCGGCGAAGGCCTCAAGCCCCTCATTGTTGAAGCCCATGCGGTTGATCACCGCCCGGTCCTCCGCCAGCCGGAAGAGGCGCGGCCGTGGATTCCCGGCCTGGGGCAGGGGGGTGACGGTACCGCACTCCACGAAGCCAAAGCCCGCCGCCAGCATGGGACCGAAGGCCTCGGCGTTCTTGTCGAAGCCGGCGGCGAGACCCACGGCGCTCTGCAGGGGGAGCCCTGCGACAGCGGTCGCCAGAATGGGATCCGGCCGGGGTGCGCGGGGCCCGAGCCCGAGGGCCAGGGCGCGGATGGTGAGGCGGTGGGCGTCTTCGGGGTCGAGGGTGCGAAGCGCAGAAGCGGCCAGGTCGTGAAGACTGCTCATGACGAAAGCCTAAGCACGGGAACCCCGTCCGCGCCGAGGGGGGCGGACAGCACCCGGCGCACGAGGGCGGCGCGCAGGTCGCCGTAGAGGTGCGGAAAGAGGTCGCCGCCCCGGGAGGGTTCCCAGCGGAGGGCCTCGCCGAGGTCGTCGCCCTCGACCTCCAGGACCACCAGGTCCGGCTGGCCCTTGAAGTGGCGGGCGGCGGTCTCACCCGCCTGGGCGGCTGTGGAGAAATGGATGAACCCGTCCGCCAGATCCACTTCCGAGCCGGTGAACCGCCCGGCTGAGCGGGCCGACTCCCACGCCGACCTCGGCAGGATCTTGTAGATCAGGGTCATCCAAGCGCATCCGGCTGGAAGAAGCCGTCGAAGGCTGGGCGGCCCTGGGCGTCGAAGGCGAAGGCGACGGCCGCCGAAGTCGGAAATCCGGCCCGGATCCTGGACAGGGTGGAAGCGGGCCCGGCCGCCTCGACCATCAGGGCCTCGGCGTACTCCTGCAGGCCCGGATTGTGCCCGATGAGGAGAACGATCCCCGGGCCGCCCGCCTCCCGGACGATTCGCTGCATCTCGGACTCTTCGGCCAGGTAGAGCCGATCCTCGAAGCGAACCTCGCAGCCGGGAAGGAGGCCGCTCATGGCGGCCCAGGTTTCGCGGGTGCGGACGGCGGCGGAGACCAGTGCAAGGTCCGGGATCAGGCCGACGTCGGCGAGGGCCGAGGCGACGGCGGCGCTGGCCTCGCGGCCCCTGGCGGTGAGCCTGCGCCCGAAGTCGCCCCCCGTCTCCGAGCCCGCCTCGGCCTCCCCATGCCGGAGGAGAATCAGCCTGTCCATGCCCGCTCCAAATCCCTTGCGGCCTGTTCATAGCCGCACCATCGCCCCGTGCGAAGCGGTTGACAGCGAAACGGACAGACGGTCCAAGCGGGCCGATGAAGGCTCTCGTGTCGGTACATGACGGAATTGAGTCCGGCGGCGGCGTCTGGCGGTTCCCCGCCGACCAGCCCCTCCGGCTGGATTCGGGCGCGGCCCTGTCGCCCCTCGAGGTGGCCTACCGCACCTATGGCCAGCTCAACGCCGACCGGTCGAACGCCGTCCTGGTGATGCACGCCCTCTCCGGCGACCAGTACCTGGCCTCCACGCACCCGGTGACGGGCAAGCCGGGCTGGTGGACCCGGGTGGTGGGCCGCGGCCTGCCGCTGGACCCTGACCGCTTTTTCATCATCTGCGCCAATGTCCTCGGCGGCTGCATGGGCACGACGGGGCCGGGCTCGACCGACCCTGCGACCGGCGCGCCGTGGGGCCTGGCCTTCCCGGTCATCACCATCGCCGACATGGTCCGGGCGCAGGCCATGCTCGTCGAGGCCCTGGGGATCGAGACCCTGTTCGCCGTCGTCGGCGCCTCCATGGGCGGGATGCAGGCCCTGCAGTGGGCGGCGGACTATCCCGAGCGGATCTTCTCGGCGGTGTGCATCGCCGGGGCGGCCCGGCACTCGGCCCAGAACATCGCCTTCCACGAGGTGGGCCGGGCGGCGATCATGGCCGACCCCGACTGGCGCGGCGGCGCCTACGAGACGGCCGGGGTGCGACCCGAGAAGGGCCTGGCCGTCGCCCGCATGGCCGCCCACATCACCTACCTGTCCGAGGCCGCCCTGCAGCGCAAGTTCGGCCGGGAACTCCAGCGCGACGGCCTGTCCTGGGGCTTCGAGACCGACTTCCAGGTGGAGAGCTATCTCCGCCACCAGGGGGCCAGCTTCGTCGACCTGTTCGACGCCAACTCCTACCTCTACATCACCCGGGCCCTGGACTATTTCGACCTCGCCGCGGCCTATGACGGCCAGCTGGCGGGGGCCTTCGCCCGGGCGCGGGACGTCAGGTTCTGCGTCCTGTCCTTCTCGTCGGACTGGCTCTACTCCACCGCCGAGAGCCGGCACGTGGTGCGGGCCCTCAACGCCGCCGGCTGCCGGGCCAGCTTCGTGGAGATCGAGACCGACAAGGGGCACGACGCCATCTTCCTGGACGAGCCGGCCCTGGACTCCGCCCTGCGCGGCTTCCTGGCCTCGGCGGCGGAAAAGCGGGGGCTGGCGTGACGACGGCCCTGCGCGAGGACTTCCGCGAGATCCTGCGCCTGACGCCGCCCGGCGCCCGGGTGCTGGATGTGGGCTGCGGCGAGGGCGACCTCCTGGACCTCCTGGCCCGCGAGCGCAGTGTCGATGGCCAGGGCCTGGAGATCTCCGCCGAGGGGGTCGCCGCCTGCCTGGCCCGGGGGCTGGCCGTGGTGCAGGGCGACGCCGACCGCGACCTCGACAGCTTTCCCACCCAGGCCTTCGACATGGCCATCCTGTCCAAGACCCTGCAGCAGATGCGCGACCCCCGGCATGTGGTGTCGGAACTCCTGCGGATCGCCGACCGGGCGGTGGTGAGCTTCCCGAATTTCGGCCACTGGCGGGTGCGCTGGGCCCTGCTCGCCCGGGGCCGGATGCCCGAGACCCGCACCCTGCCCAATCCCTGGTGGTCCACGCCCAACATCCACCTGTGCACCCTGCACGACTTCATGGCCCTCACCGACGACCTGGGGCTGTCCATCGAGTCCTGCGCGGCCCTGTCGGAAGGCCGCCCGGCCCGGCGCATCGACCCCCGCTCCCTGCTGGAGAACTGGCGCGCCGAGGCGGCGCTCTTCGTCCTGCGGCGGGGTTAGGGCGGCCCGCCGTCCGGCCGGGATGCGCTGCGCCTTGATCTGGCCTAGACTCCCCCTGACCCGGGTCAGGTCAGGTCCGGGGCTGGGAGGAACCCGTGATGTCCGCCGTGTCCCGGATCGCCGCCGTCTGCCTGGCTGTCGCCGCCTTCATCGCCGCAGGCTCCCCGGCCAGCGCGCTTTCGTCAGGTGACGCCGGAAGTCTGGTCCCGGGCTATCCAGACGTGATCGCAGAATACATCCAGGTCCCCGGCGGCAAGGCGCCCGGTACGCCGGCCGCCCTCAACACGGCGAGTTTCATGCGGGTTCGCGCTTCCGCCGACGGAAACCGGCCGCGTCCCGCCAACGCCGTCATCGTCGGCCTGCCGGGCTTTTCCTCGACCCCGCCCCACTGGGTGTTCCTGGCGAGCCAGATGGTCTCCCGCGCAGCCAAGGAGACCTGTGACGGCCGGCCCTGCCGGCTGGAGGTCTGGGTGCTCCAGCGCCGGGGCGCGAACCTTGCGGAGACGCAGGCCCTGACCGAGGCGCGGCGGAAGGGCGATCCCGCCATCGCCCTCAACCACTATCTCGGCCCGGACTCGATCGGAGCGGACGGGAAGGTGGGCGCGCCAACCGCGGCGGCGAAGTGGAAGCCCCTTTCCCAGAAGGACCTGGCCTTCATGGCGGACTGGGGTTTCGAGACCTACGCCGCCGACGTCGACGCCATGATCGGCCGGATCCGCGAACGCTCCGGCGCCCGCAACATCTTCCTCGCAGGCCACAGCCAGGGCGGCGGGTTTGTCGCCAACTACGCCGCCCGCAAGGGTCCCGACGGACGACGGGGGGTCGACGGCCTGGCCGGCCTGATCTTCCTCGACGGCGGCCCGTCGGCCGGCGTGCAGCCGGAACCCACCGCCGCCGAGCTTGACGCCTACTTCGCCCGGGTCGCCGCCCTCAGGTCTGGCAAGGACCGGGTCTATACCGACGCCAGCGGCCTGCTCGGGGCCATCGCCGGACCGGCCTCTGCGGCGAGCCAGTCCGTCACCGGGGTCTACTACGCCCTTTCGGACCCGAACGCCGAGGCCATCTTCCCCTTGCGCGTCGCGGGCATGACGCCCAGCCCCGGGGATGACTTCCTCAGGACCATCCGGCTGACCTGGCTGGCCAGGGCCGGCGCCAGCTTCGACACCGACCCGGTTCCCGGCGGCGGCGTCCAGATGCAGATCCTGCAGTTCCTGGGTCAGGGCCTCGGGCGCATCGACTTCACCCCCCTGCCGGGAACGGAGGATCGCTGCGACCGCACGCCGCCGCCTGCGCCCGCAGGCCCCATGCGCGCCATGGGCCCGCCGCCCAGGTGCGTCCCTTCCGGCGCCATGGTCGATACGGGGCGGGTCCAGGGCTGGATCGAGCCCGGCGGCGCCGGGCCGAAGGAGGCCGGCCGCGCCGGCCTCTGGCTGAACGCCCAGGCCTTCGCGCCGACCCGCTCCAACATCCGTCCCGTGACCGTGACCTTTGCGGAGTCGGGCCGGCGGGTCATCGACGCCTCCGACATGATCGCCTCCAACTGGTACCCCTCCGAGCGCTGGGACTTCGACGCCGGCTTCGTGGGCCGCTACCGAACCCTGAAGGTCGACCGCGACGGGGTCCGGATCGACGTAGACAAGGCCGCC
>JBJTEN010000002.1:0-7968 GCA_046092925.1 Phenylobacterium sp.
GCCTCAAGCCCTTCGATGTCGCGGGCCAGCCGGTCGAGGGCGGCTTCGGCGTCCATCGTGAACTGGGTTTCCCGCGCCCGGTCGGACTCTATCCGGGCGATATCCGCCTCCAGCCGGCGGACCTCTTCGGCAAGGGCCTCGGCTTCGCGCTCAAGACGATCCCGATCAATCGCCAGCTTGTTGAGGATTGCGGCCGCTACGGTCTCCGCCTCGCGGAGCGCCGGCATGGCGGCCTCCGCCCGGATCGACCGGGTGCTGGCCGCTGCAGCGGCCTGCGCCGTGGCCTCGACTCCCCTGCGCGCCTCCTCGGCCTCGGCCGCCAGCCGACGGACAGCCTCGCCCGCATCGTTCCAGCGGGCGTGGAGAACGGCGGCCTGCAGCGTGCGGATCTCCGCGGATAGCCGTCTGTACCGCTCGGCGTTCCGCGCTTCGCGGCGCAGGCGACCGAGGGCGGAGTCCAGTTCTCGGGCGATGTCGTCCAGCCGGGACAGGTTGGTCTCGGCGGCCCTGAGGCGCAGCTCGGCCTCATGCCGGCGGGAGTGCAGGCCCGAAACGCCCGCGGCCTCTTCCAGGATCAGCCTGCGGTTCTGGGGCCTCGCCGCGATCAGTTCCGAGATCTGGCCCTGCCGGACCAGCGCCGGGGAGTTCGATCCGGTCGAGGCATCCGCAACAAGGAGCTGCACGTCCCGGGCCCGGACCTCGCGCCCGTTGATCCGGTAGGTCGAGCCCTCCCCCCGGTCGATCCGGCGGACGACCTCCAGGACAGGGCTGTCATTGAAGGCCGGCGGCGCAGACCTGTCCGCGTTGTCGATGGTCAGAACGACTTCAGCATGGTTGCGCGAGGTGCGCCCGCCCGAGCCCGCGAAGATCACGTCGTCCATCCCGCCGGCCCGCATGGCCTTGGCGGAATTGGCGCCCATCACCCAGCGCAGGGCCTCCAGCAGGTTGGACTTCCCGCAGCCGTTCGGCCCGACAATGCCCGTGATCCCGGGCTCGATGCGCAGTTCCGTCGCATCGACGAAGGACTTGAAACCGGAGAGCTTGAGCCTCTGGAACTGCACCGGACCTCCCGCTTGCGCCTACTTCGAAGCTTCCGCCACGGCCTTCTCGAGGGCCTCGAGGGAGATCTCGCCCGAGCCGACGGACTTGCCGTTGATGAAGAAGGCCGGTGTGCCGGTGATCCTGTCCTGCTTGATGGCGCGCTCGACGCGAGCATTGAGAGCCTTCAGCGCCTCCTCATCAGTGATGCAGGCGTTGAACTGGGCTTCGGTCAGGCCTGCAGACTGTGCGATGCGGAGCAGAACGCCGCGCATGTCACCGGTCTGGAAGATCTCCTGCTGACTGCGGAAAACAGCGTCCAGGACCGTGAAGTAACGCTCCTTGCCGGCGCAGCGGGCGGTGAGGAAGGCGGCGGCGGCCAGCTCGTTCGGGGGAGTCAGGAACTCCTTGAGCGTGTAGTGAACCTTCCCGGTGTCGATGTACTTCTCCTTGAAGTCGGGGAAGACCTCGTTGTTGAACGTGGCGCAGTGCGTGCAGCTCGCCGACGCGTACTCCACCATCTTCACGGGCGCATTCGGGTCGCCGAGGGTCATGTCGTCGGCGGAGGGTGCGGGGCCTCGGCTGCACGCCGCCAGAAGGAGAGCGCCGGCTAGGGCGGCCAGGGCGAGGGGACGGAACCGGGACATGTCGCCTCCACAAGGGTCACAGCAGGGAAGTAAACCCCGATTCTAGGCCCGGCGGCATGCCGGCCAAGGGCCTCTCAGGGGGTGTGGGGATGGTTTCTGTGGACGGACCGGCCGAGGGCGACCAGAGCCTTGCGCAGGCGTTCGGTGCGGGCGGGGGCGGCGTCACGCGAAAGCTCGGCCTCGATGGCGGCGTCCAGGGGCGGCGGCCGACGGCGGTTGGCGACCTGGGCGGGCGCCGCCGTGGGGCGAAGCCGCAGGGGCCCCTGAACCACCCGCAGCCGCCCCGCCGTTCCCGCGCCGAGAAACAGGTTCACCCGCTCCAGGATTTCGGCGCTGCGATGTTGCACTAGAGTGGCGGAGGGCCCGGCGACCCGGATTTCCAGCACCCCCGGTCCGTCGCCGCGCCGGGGAGACAGTCGCACAGGCTCGGTCCGGCGGGCGAGCTCGATCCCGACGATCTCGGGCCAGCGGGCCTGGAGCGCGGCCGGACCCTGGCCGAAGCGCTCGTCCAGGGTCTTGAGAAGGGGGGCGAGGCTGCGCCCGGCGGGGGGCGCAGGCCCCCGCGCCGGGCGGGTGCGCCGGCGGGCGACGATTTCG
The DNA here is from genome assembly GCA_046092925.1 of Phenylobacterium sp. Classification (GTDB taxonomy): domain Bacteria; phylum Pseudomonadota; class Alphaproteobacteria; order Caulobacterales; family Caulobacteraceae; genus Phenylobacterium. The sequence continues at coordinate 2,283 of JBJTEN010000002.1, forward strand.
CCGGCATCGGCCAGGGTGGGAAGTCTGCGGTTAGGCACCTGGCCATCCTACCGTGACAGGGTCGCTGCGGGCGAGTCTCCTTCCGCCCCCGCCCGAGCATTCCGGCGGCGGGCGAAACCGCCTAGGGTCGGGGCATGGACATCGAAGGCCTGCAGCGCAGCATTCTTGACTGGTACGGCGCCAACGCCCGTTCCCTGCCCTGGCGGCGTCCCCCCGGGGAGGGCCGGAATGGGCCGGCTCCCGACGCCTATCGCGTCTGGCTCTCCGAAGTGATGCTGCAGCAGACCACAGTCGTCCACGCCGCCCCCTATTACGAGCGTTTCCTCCGCCGGTGGCCGACCGTCACGGCCCTCGCCGACGCCGACGATGGAGAGGTGATGGCCGCCTGGGCTGGGCTGGGCTACTACGCCCGCGCCCGGAACCTGCTGGCCTGCGCACGGGCTGTCAGGGACAGGTTCGACGGCCGGTTTCCCGAGACCGAGGCCGCGCTCAGGGAACTCCCGGGACTGGGCCCCTACACCGCCGCCGCGGTGGCGGCCATCGCCTTCAACCTGCCTTCCAACGTGGTCGACGGCAATGTCGAGCGGGTGATGGCCCGGTTGTTTGCGGTGGACACGCCCCTCCCGGCGGCGCGGCCGGAACTTCGGGAGCTTGCGGCCGGACTTGTCTTCACCCCAGCGCCCGGAGACTGGGCTCAGGCTCTCATGGACCTTGGCGCGACGGTCTGCCGCCCGCGATCGCCCCAGTGTCCCCGTTGCCCCGCAGAGACGGCGTGCGCAGCGCGGTTGTCGGGAGCGCCGGAGACCTGGCCCCGGAAGACCCCCCGCAACCTGCGTCCGGACCGGGCCGGCGTCGTGTTCGTCCTGCGCGTCAAGGGTCGCATTGCTGTCGTTCGCCGGCCGCCCCGGGGGCTGCTGGGCGGCATGCTGGGTCTCCCGGGGACGGCCTGGACGGCGGAGGGGCCCGGCGAAGCCGAGATTCTCGCCGCCGCGCCGGCGGACCTCGCCTGGCGCGAGGTCGGCGCGGTGGAGCACGTCTTCACCCACTTCCGCCTGACTCTGCGGGTCCTGGCGGCCGAAGGCGACCCGGCGGAGGGCCTCGAGATGCTCGAGGAAACGTCGCTGGGAGACCTGCCGAGCGTCTTCCTCAAGGCGGCCCGACGGGCTCTGGGGATGATCGGCGGGGCATGAAGAGCGCGGACAGGGCCAGGCCCGCGAGGGAGATGCAGATCGCCGAGGCCGGTATTCCGGGAACGCCCGCCGTCGCGAGAGCAAAGCCCCCGACCGCCGAGCCCATGGCCTGACCCATCGAATTCACCGACCCGTTCACCGCCATCGCCAGGGGCGCCCCCCGGCTCGTCTGGATGATCCTGGAGGACAGGACCGGCATGAGCGAGAAAAGGGAGGTCGAGGCCAGCAGGATGGCCGTCGCCACGAGCAGCTGGCTGGGGAGGCCCGGCGGCGTCAGATGGTTTGTGGCGGCCACATGCAGGCTCATGGCGACGAGCGGTCCGACGAAGCAAAGAATGACCCACTCGCGGCCCTCTCCCCGGTCGCCGGCCCGGCCGCCGAGGGCCAGTCCGATGATGGAACCAAGGCCGATCACCATCTGGAACAACCCCACCCCGGCCCCTGTGACGCCGGCGCCCACTCGGACCACCGGCGCGATGAAGAGGTTCACGGTCATGTTGGCGGCGAAGCAGAAGAAGGTGCCGGCATAGAGCGGCAGGAGGGGCGTCAGGGCCATTCGCCCGCCAGCGGCGGCGGGAGTCGGCCGGACCGAGGGCATGAAGGTCAGCACTCCTGCAAAGGCCAGTCCGGTGAGGGCGCCGGCCACGACGAAGGTCGAGCGCCAGCCGAAGTGGGCGCCCACGAAGCTGCCGAGGGGGATTCCGATGACGAAGGCCATGGTCATTCCGCCCATCACCATGGCGACGGCCGATCCTCGCCGCTCGGGCGGGACAAGGGCGGCGGCGGCGACGCTTGCGGACGGACCTGCGATGGCTGCTGCAAGGCCGACGAAGGTGCGCATGACCAGAAGGGACTGGAAGCTGTCCGCCGCCGCGCAGGCCAGGTTGGCCAGGGCGCCGAACCCGAGGGACGCGATCAGCAGGAGGCGACGGTCCACCTGTCCGAGCATCCAGGCGAGGGGAGGGCCGAGCAGGGCCGAGATCAGCACGTAGGAGGTCTGGAGCTGTCCCGCCACGGCGGTCGAGACGCCGAGGTCCCGAGCCATGGTTTCCAGGACGCCTGCAAAGATGAAGGCGGTCGACCCAAAGGCGAAGGTGGAGAGGGTCAGGACCAGGATGCGCGGGTTCATCCCCGCAGCTTAGACCTCCGGCGCCCGCGGCAAAGCGAAAACGCGGCCCTTCTCAGCCGGGGAGCCGGCTGCGGACCTGAGTGCGAAGGACGTCGATGGGGGTCAGGCCCTTGTCGGTCCGGATGTGCCAGTAGGTCCACCCGTTGCAGGCCGGGGCGGACTGGACCATGGCGCCGACCTTGTGGATGGAGCCCGTCAGATCGCCCAGGACGAGGGAGCCGTCCGCCCGGACCCGAGCGCTCCGTTCGCCCTTGGGGCAATAGAGAACGTCGCCCGGGCGCAGCAGTCCCGCCTCCAGGATCTGTCCGAACGGAACCCGGGGCTCCGCGCGCCGGGAGCCGGTGACCTGCAGGTCCTCCGGCGCCACCGGCTGGACCCGGGCGATCCGCTCACGAGCCAGGGCGACATATTCGGACTCCTGCTCTATCCCGAGATAGCGGCGGCCGAGCCTGCGCGCTGCGGCCCCGGTGGTCCCTGTGCCGAAGAAGGGATCGAGGACCAGGTCTCCCGGGCGGGTGGAGGCGAGAAGGACCCTGTGCAGCAAGGCCTCGGGCTTTTGTGTGGGATGGGCCTTGGCCCCGGTCTCGTCCTTGAGCCTCTCCTCGCCGGTGCACAGCGGGAAGGTCCAGTCCGAACGCATCTGAAGTTCGTCATTCGCCATCTTCATGGCGTCGTAGTTGAAGGTGTAACGCTTGGCGCCGCGACCCTTGGCCGCCCAGATCAGGGTTTCATGGGCGTTGGTGAAGCGCGCGCCCTTGAAGTTCGGCATGGGGTTGGTCTTGCGCCAGACCACGTCGTTGAGGATCCAGAATCCCAGGTCCTGGAGGAGGGTCCCGACCCGGAAGATGTTGTGGTAGCTGCCGATCACCCAGATGGCGCCGTCATCCTTGAGAATTCGCCGGCATTCGGTGAGCCAGGCCCGGGTGAAGGCGTCGTAGGCGGCGAAGCTGTCGAACTGGTCCCAGTGGTCGTCGACCGCATCCACCCGGGAGTTGTCCGGCCGCAGCAGGTCCCCGCCCAGCTGAAGGGTGTAGGGCGGATCGGCGAATACGAGGTCGACCGACCGGTCGGGAAGGCCCTTCAGCACCTCGATGCAGTCGCCCTGGAGGATGGTGTCGGGGGTCACGCCCTGCCCTTCGCGGTGGAAATCCGGAAGGTGAATCCTCGCCTCGCGTAGTTGAGAGAGGGTTTCCGAACGTGGTGAACGCCGAATTAAGCCCTGGAGTCGGCGATCGCCCTGATGGGCGCCCAGCTCATCCGATGGGCCGGGCAGGGTCCCAGGCGCCGCAGCGCCTCGACGTGACCGGGGGAGTGATACCCCTTGTGGGCCGCAAAGCCGTACCCCGGCCAGTCTCCGTCCAGCGTCGCCATCACCCGGTCCCGCGCGGTCTTGGCCAGGATCGACGCCGCTGCGATCGAGACCGAGAGGCTGTCGCCCTTCACCACCGGCCGGACTTCGGCGGGCAGGTCGAAGCGCCAGGATCCGTCCACGAGGATGTAGGCGGGCGGGATGGCGAGGGCCTCCACCGCCCGGCGCATGGCCAGGCCGGTGGCCTGCAGGATGTTCATCGCGTCGATCTCCTCGACGCTTGCAAAGCCGACCCCCCAGGCGAGGGCGGTGGTCTTGATCTCGGCCTCGAGGACGTCGCGACGACGCTCCGACAGCAGCTTGGAGTCGTTGAGGCCCTCCGGAGTTCGTTCAGGATCGAGGATCACCGCCGCGGCGCTCACCGGACCCGCCCAGGGACCACGCCCGGCCTCGTCCACCCCGCAGACGGGCGCCGGGCAGGCCGCCTCCAGCGCATAATCCGGGCCCCCTGTACGCCGGGTCATCCCCCCATCTCCCGGACAGCGGCGTGACGATGACAGAACACCAGGTGGTCGTTGACCATCCCTACGGCCTGCATGAAGGCGTACACGATGACAGGGCCGCAGAACCGGAACCCCTTGGCCCTGAGCGCAGACGAGATTTCCCGGCTGAGCGGGGTTTCAGCCGGCACGTCCTCCAGCCTTTCGGCCCATGTCTGGATCGGCTTGCCCCCGGTGAAACTCCAGAGGAAGTCCGAAAAGTCGACGCCGGCCTCCCTCATGTCGAGGTAGATCCGGGCCCCGGAGACGGCTGCGTCGATCTTGGCGGCGGACCTGACGATTCCGGGATTGGCGAGCAGCCGGGCCCTGTCGGCCTCTCCGAACCGGGCGACCGCCTCGGGATCGAACCCTGCGAAGGCCTCCCGGAAGGCCTCTCGCTTCCGGAGGATGGTGATCCAGGCCAGCCCCGCCTGGAAGCCGTCCAGAACCAGCTTTTCCCAGAGTGCGGCGGACTCCCGTTCGGGAACGCCCCATTCCTGGTCATGATAGGCCTCGTAGAGGGCGTCTCCGGACAGGCCGCGCCAGTCGCATCGAATCAGGCCTTCGCTCATGCGCGCGACCCTCGCAGGCGGGGGCTCAACCCGGCAAGGGCTCCGCCACAATCACCGGCCGACCGTCCACAGTGAGGTCGCCCTCGATCCTGTCCTGGCGCAGCAGAGCCAGGGCGAGACCGTCCACGCCGGAGCGGACCTCTCCAGCCCGCAGCGCCCCGTTCAGCACCTCTGAGCCCCTGGGCGGCGGGGGTCCCTCGAAGCGGATGGCGGTGAGCCGGGTCTTGACCTGGCCCCGGCGCTTCATCCGGGAGGTGGTTTCCTGGCCCACAAAGCATCCCTTGGCGAAGTCGATCCCAGCGACGCGATCGAAGTTCAGTTCGACGGGATAGTCCTTGTCGAAGTCGAAATCCTCGGAATCTCCGACGCCGAACAAGAGCCGCCGCCGCCGCCAGTCCGCGAGGGTCCCGGTCTCCTGCGGCGGCTCGGAGGGCGCCCAGGCGCGCCAGCCTAGGCCGGGACGCCTCGGGTCTGCGAGCCACTCCGGTCCGCGGCGCTCCGGGACCGGGCCTTCCGGCCAGCAGACCCAAACCTCGGCGTCGACCGGCCGGATCTCCACGCGGGCGCGCAGGCGGTAGATCCTGAGCCGCGTAATCAGTTCGTCCCGGCGGCTGGCCGCGACATCCAGCCACACCCCTTCAGTCCTGCCCACGATGAAGAGGTCGAAGAGCAGCCGCCCCTGGGGCGTCAGAAGACCGCCGTACCTGACGTCGCCCGCGGCGAGACCCTCGACAGACTGGCTGAGCAGGCCCTGAAGAAAGGCAGTACGGTCCTCGCCGGCGACTTCGACGACGGCCCGGTCCGTCAAGCGCACGCAGTTTGTCATGGACAGGCCCTCCCGCCGGCTGGAGCCTAAACTAGGGTCCGATTATGTATCTGCAATGCGGGCCGCGACCTTTCCGATTCTGTTCAACACCCCCACCCGGATCGGAGACGCCGTCCTGTCC
>JBJTEN010000003.1:0-35931 GCA_046092925.1 Phenylobacterium sp.
CCAGCCGGGTCTCGATCCAGGAGAGGAAGCCCGCGGTGACCTGCCGGGCGATGCCGGCATAGGGCCCCTCGCCCCGGGCGGCGGCGGCGCAGGTCTCCGACCGCATGCTCCTCTATTACTTCCGGGACAAGGCCGAGGCCCTGGGGGAGGCCATGGGGCATGTGGCGGCCCAGCTGGGCGGGCGGCTGGAGGCGGCCCTGCCGGCGGGCGAGCGGCTGGCGCCGGAGCGGCTGATGGCCGAGGCGGCGCGGATCGCCACCGAGCCTGAGGTGCGCCCCTTCATGGCCCTGTGGATGGAGGTCATCGCCGCCGCCGCCCGGGGCGAGGGGCCCTATGCCGGCATCGCCCGGCAGGTCACCGCGGGCTTCCTCTCCTGGATCGAGACCCGACTGGACATCGAAGACGCAGGGCGGCGGTCGGCCACGGCGGGCCTGATCCTGGCCGCCATCGACGGCCTGGCCCTGCTGGAGATCGGCGCGGGGGCGGAGCGGGCCGCGGCCGCCGCGGCCCGGACGGCGGACGTGCGCTTCACGTCCCCAGGTTAGGCCCTCAGGGGCGGTTGAACCCCTCACTCGGCTTCGCCGACAGCTCCCCCATGACGGGGAGCAATTGAGTCGGTGTAATTCCTCCACCTCTGGAGGGGGAGGTGGACCGCGTAAGCGGGCCGGAGGTGGTCTTCGGAGGGGCCGTTGACCCCCTCACCCTTGATCTCTCTAATCCGCGTCCATCTTCAGGGCGGCGATGAAGGCTTCCTGGGGGATGTCGACCTTGCCGAACTGGCGCATGCGCTTCTTGCCGGCCTTCTGCTTGTCCAGCAGCTTGCGCTTGCGGCTCATGTCGCCGCCATAGCACTTGGCGGTGACGTCCTTGCGCAGGGCGCGGATGGTCTCGCGGGCGATGATCCGGCCGCCGATCGCCGCCTGCAGCGGGATCTGGAACATGTGCGGGCTGATCAGGTCCTTCATCTTCTCCACCATGCCCCGGCCGCGGGCCTCGGCCCGGTCGCGGTGGACCAGCATGGACAGGGCGTCGACGGGCTCGCCATTGACCAGGATGCTCATCTTGACCAGGTCGCCGACCCGGTAGTCCTCGACCTGGTAGTCGAAGGAGGCGTAGCCCTTGGAGACGCTCTTCAGCCGATCATAGAAGTCGAAGACCACCTCGTTGAGGGGCAGGTCGTAAATCACCATGGCCCGACTGCCCACATAGGACAGCTCGCGCTGCACGCCGCGGCGGTCCTGGCAGAGCTTGATCACCGCGCCGAGGTACTCGTCGGGCGTCAGGATGGTGGCCTTGATCCAGGGCTCTGCGATGGTGTCGATCCTCACCGGGTCGGGCATGTCGGCGGGATTGTGGAGCTCCAGGACCTCGCCGTTGGTCAGGGTGATCCGGTAGACCACGCTGGGGGCTGTGGCGATCAGGTCGAGGTCGAATTCGCGCGACAGGCGCTCCTGGATGATCTCCAGGTGCAGCAGGCCCAGGAAGCCGCAGCGGAAGCCGAAGCCGAGGGCCGCGGAGGTCTCCATCTCGTAGGTGAAGCTGGCGTCGTTCAGGCGCAGGCGGCCGATGGCGGCGCGCAGGTCCTCGAAGTCGGCGGCGTCCACGGGGAAGAGGCCGCAAAAGACCACCGACTGGGCGACCCGGAACCCTGGCAGGGGCGTGGTGGTCTGCCGCTTCTCCTCGGTGATGGTGTCGCCCACCGCAGCGTCGGCCACCTGTTTGATCTGGGCGGTGATGTAGCCGATCTCGCCGGGGCCGAGCTCGTCAACCTCGGTCTGCTTGGGGCGGAAGACGCCGATCCGGTCGACCTGGTGGACGGCGCCGGCGTTGATCATGCGTACCTTCATGCCCGCGCGCAGGCGCCCATCCATGACCCGCACCAGGACCACGACGCCCCGGTCGGGGTCGTACCAGGCGTCCACCAGCAGGGCCGTCAGGGGGGCGTCGATGTCGCCCTTGGGGGCCGGCAGGCGGGTGACCACGGCCTCCAGGACGTCGGCGATCCCCTGACCCGTCTTGGCCGAGCAGAGGACGGCGTCGGAGGCGTCGATGCCGATGACGTCCTCGATCTGCTCGCGGACCCGGTCCGGGTCGGCGGCGGGCAGGTCGATCTTGTTCAGGACCGGAACGATCTCGTGGTTGTTGTCGATGGCCTGGTAGACGTTGGCCAGGGTCTGGGCCTCGACCCCCTGGCTGGAGTCCACCACCAGGATGGAGCCCTCGCAGGCGGCCAGGCTGCGGCTGACCTCATAGGCGAAGTCCACGTGGCCGGGGGTGTCCATCAGGTTGAGGACATAGGTCTCGCCGTCCCGGGCCTTGTAGTCGAGGCGCACGGTCTGGGCCTTGATGGTGATGCCCCGCTCCCGCTCGATGTCCATGTTGTCGAGGACCTGTTCGGTCATCTCGCGCTGGGTCAGGGCGCCTGTCTCCTGGATCAGGCGGTCGGACAGGGTCGACTTGCCGTGGTCGATATGGGCCACGATCGAGAAGTTGCGGATTCGGCTGAGCGGGGTGGTCATGTCGCCGCGCCCTTAGCACACTCCGGCGTCCCGGGGCGAGGCCGGTTCAGAGCCGATCGCGCAGGGCGTACCAGGTCAGCGCGGCGATGGTCAGGGGGCGTCTCAGCAGACGGCCTCCCGGGAAGGCCGGCGCCGGCAGGCGGCGCAGGGACTCCAGGGCTTCGGCCGCTGCGACATCGCCTGTCGCCTCGAGACCCAGGAGGTGTCCGACGTAAGGCGCCAGCATGACCCCTTGCCCGGAATAGCCGGCCGCAAGGGAAACCCCCGGCGCGGGAAAGGCCACCAGGGGCGTGCGGTGGAAGGTCACGCCCACAGAGCCGCCCCAGGCGTGGGTGATCCTCACATCCGCCAGGTCCGGATAGATCTTCAGGAGGCTGCGCCGGACATAGCCGGCAAGGTCGGCGGGATAGGTCTCGCGGTAGGTTTCGCCGCCGCCGAAGAGCAGGCGGCCATCGTCGGTCTTGCGGAAGTAATTGACGACGAAGCGGGTGTCCGACGCCGCCGCCCCGCTTGTCAGTATCCGGTCCGCTCGCGCCCCGAGGGGCTCGGTGACGAGGACGAAGTTATTGATCGGCATGACCCGGTCGCGCGCCGATCCGGCGATGGCGGTCAGGTAGCCGTCTCCAGTGAGCACCAGCCGGTCGCAGATGACCCGGGCCGTGGGGGTGGCGACCTCTATGCCTCCGCCCCGGCGAGACCAGGCCAGGGCCGGCGCTCCCTCGCAGATCACGCCCCCCGCCGCCAGCACCGCCCTCGCCAGGCCCAGGGCGAGGTTCAGGGCATGCAGGTGGCCGCCGCCGTCGTCGCGGAAGCCGCCATGATAGACGTCCGTCCCCAGCTCCTCGGCCAGGGCCTCCCGCGACAGGAGGCTGAGGTGCGGATAATCGTAGGCGCGGGCCAGGTGCTCCACATGCCGGGCGTCCTCAGCTTCGCCGCCGGGCCGGTGGCGGGCTGTGACGAGGCCCGGGCGGTAGCCGGCTTCCGGGGCGACGTCGGCGACCAGTCCGGCGAGGTGGGCCCGCCCCGCCTCCGCCATGTCCCAGAGCCTGCGGGTCTCGTCGCGTCCGACCCGGGCCTCCAGCCATTCCGGCTCCTGCCGGTGGCCGGGATGGACCTGGCCGCCATTCCGCCCCGAGGCGCCAGAGCCGACCCTGGCGGCCTCCAGAACCACGACGGGGACGCCAGCCCGCGCCAGGGCCAGGGCGGCGCCCAGGCCGGTGAAGCCGGCGCCCACGACGCAGACGCCGGTGCGGACCGCGCCCTCGGGGGCCGGCAAGTCCGGCAGGCGGACCGCCGCCGTCTCGGCGTACCAGGAGCCCGCAGGGTGGCCGTCATTGCGCATTGCGCAGTCAGACGTTCAGCAGGAGGAATTCGCGCTCCCAGGGGCTGATCGTCTGCATGAACACCTCGTACTCGGTGCGCTTCACAGTGGCGTAGGCGCCGCAGAAAATCTCGCCCAGAACGGCCCGGAGGGGATCGCACTGCTCGAAGAGCACAAGGGCCTCCAGGAGGTTGCGCGGCAGCTCGATCCCAAGGGCCGCCGCATCGGTGGCGACCGGCTCGGTGGGCGTGAGGCCCTCGTTCATCCCCAGCCAGCCCGCCGCCAGGACGGCGGCGATCGCCAGATAGGGGTTGGCGTCCGAGGAGGGGATGCGGTTCTCCAGCCGCCGGTTGGCGGGGTCCGCCGGCGGCGCACGCAGTCCGCAGGTCCGGTTATCATAGCCCCACTGGGTATTGACCGGCGCGCCCGTCCCGCGCGCGATGCGCCGGTAGGAATTCACGTAGGGCGCCAGAATGGCCATGATGGCCGGCAGATACCGCTGCTGGCCGGCGATGAAAGACAGGTAGGCGCCCGTCGCTTCGCCCGTCTTGCGGTCAGAGAACAGGGGCCGTCCATCGGCGTCCAGGATGGACTGGTGGATGTGCATGGCGCTGCCGGGCTCGCCCGCCATGGGCTTGGCCATGAAAGTGGCGTAGATGTCGTGCTCCAGCGCCGCCTCGCGGATGGTGCGCTTGAACATGAAGACCTGGTCGGCCAGCTCCAGCGGGTCGCCGTGCCGAAGGTTGATCTCCATCTGGGCCACGCCGCTTTCGTGGATCAGGGTGTCGATCTCGAGGCCCTGGGCCTCTGAGTACTCGTACATGTCCTCGAAGAGGGCGTCGAACTCGTTGACCGCAGCAATGGAGTATCCCTGCCGACCGGTCTCCGGCCGCCCGGACCGGCCCACCGGAGGACGCAGCGGGTAGTCAGGGTCGGTGTTCTTGTCGACCAGGTAGAACTCCAGCTCAGGAGCGACCAGGGGCGTCCAGCCCCGGCCCCGGTAGAGGTCCAGAACCCGTCGCAGCACCTGGCGGGGCGCCTCCTGCACCGGGCGGCCATCCGGATGGAAGGCGTCATGGATGACCTGGGCCGTCGGGTCCTGCGCCCAGGGCACGACAGCCAGGGTCGCGAAGTCGGGATTGAGGAAGATGTCGGTATCCGACTGGACGGCCGAGATCGTCCCCATCTCATCGGGAAAGTCGCCGGTGATGGTCTGGTAGAAGACCGCCAGAGGCAGGTTCATCTGCGGCGCCCCGAGGAACTTGCGGACCGGCATGATCTTGCCGCGCGCGACTCCGGCCAGATCGGGCACCACGCACTCGCTCTCCTCGATGGACTGCTTGGCCAGCCAGGGACCCGCCGCGTCGAGGGAGGCGACCCCGCGCTTTTCACGCGCACCCGGCGGGGGACGCCGTTTCCGGGCGCTCATCCTGCATCCTCCGGTTTCAGGGCCCGCAGGACAGGTTCGGCCTCATCGAGGGACTTGCGGAGAATGGCCACCAGGCGATCAATCTCGGCGTGGGTGATGATCAGCGGGGGGCAGCAGACGATGGTGTCGCGGATGCCCCTCACCATCAGGCCGTTACGGATGCAGAAGTCCCGCACGACGGGTCCAGCCTCGCCCTCCTTGTCGAGGAAGCGCTTGTTCGTCCCCGGCTCGCGGACGATCTCCACGGCCCCGATCAGGCCGAGGGAGCGGGTCTCTCCGACCAGCGGATGGTCGTTCAGGCTCGCCAGAGCGCGGGCGAGATAGGGGCCTGTATCCTCGCGGGTCCGTTCGACCAGCCCTTCGCGTTCCAGGATGTCGATGTTCGCGAGCGCCACGGCGGCTGCGGCGGGATGGCCGCTATAGGTGTAGCCGTGGACGAAATCGCCGCCCTTCTCGCGCAGCTCCGCCACGATATGGTCCGCCACCCCGGTGGCGCTGATGGGCTGGTAGCCGGAGGACAGACCCTTGGCCATGGAGATCATGTCCGGCTTCACGCCATAATGGTGGTGGCCGAACCATTGACCGAGGCGGCCGAAGCCACAGATCACCTCATCGCAGACCAGCAGGATCCCGTACTTGCGGCAGATGGCTTCGACCCGGGGCCAATAGCCCTCGGGGGGAATGATGACCCCGCCGGCGCCCTGCACGGGTTCGCCGATGAAGGCCGCCACGTTCTCCGGTCCGACCTCAAGGATCTTGTCCTCGATGGCCTGGGCGGCCCGCGCTGCGAAGGCGTCGGGGTCCTCGCCGAAACCCTCGCCGAAGAGGTAGGGCTGCATGACGTGCTCGACCCCGGGCACCGGCAGGTCGCCCTGGGCGTGCATGGCCTTCATGCCGCCCAGCGACACCCCGGCCACGGTTGAGCCGTGGTAGGCGTTCCAGCGGCTGATGAAGATCCGGCGCTGGGGCTCCCCCTTCAGCTTCCAGTAATGCCGGGCAAGGCGGAAGATCGTATCGACCGCCTCGGAACCGGACGAATTGAAGAAGACGTGGCTGAGACGTCCCCCCATCTTCCCTGCGATCCGGGAGGCCAGCCTGACGGTCGGGGGCGTCGCCGTCCGGAAGAAGGTGTTGTAGTAGGGCAACTCGAGCATCTGCTCATAGGCGGCCTTGGCCAGCTCCTCGCGGCCGTAGCCGACATTCACGCACCAGAGGCCCGCCATGCCGTCGAGCAGGGCCCTGCCCTCCCCGTCCACGATGGTGCTGCCCTCGGCCCGGGTGATGATCCGGCTGCCGCCCAGGCTGGCGATCAGGCGATGGTCCGCCTGGGCGGGCAGGTGATGCGCAAGGTCCAGCCGGCGAAGCTCGGGGATGTCGTGATTGCGGATCGGGATGCTCACGCGGGTAACTCCTGGACCGGTTCAGGGGCAAGCGGTTCGCCCCTGAGGGCCCGCCCGAAGACGTTGAAGAATACCTGACTTTGCGGGTTTGCGCCCGTGCGCCATTCGGGATGCCACTGGACGGCCAGGACTGGAGCGGTGTTCACCTCGGCGGAGAAGGCTTCGATCAGGCCGTCGTCGGCGCGGGCTTCGACGGTCAGCCCATCACCAAGCCGGGCGACGCCCTGGTAGTGGACAGAGTTGACAGCGATCCGACCCGAACCAAAGGTCCTCGACAGGAGCCCTCCTGCAATCAGTTCAACCTCGTGGACATGGTCGAACATCTCGTTGAACCCGACGTTTTCGGGCGCATGGTGCTTCAGAAGGTCGGAATTCTCGGACACGTCCCGGCGGAGCGTCCCGCCGAACGCCACGTTGAGCTCCTGGAAGCCACGGCAGATCCCGAAAACGGGACGCCCGAGGTCCAGCATCGCCCGGATCAGGTCCCGGGTCATCGAGTCGCGAGCCGGGTCGAAGGGGCCAGGGGCGTCGTCGGCCGCCTCGCCATAGACGGCCGGGTCGAGGTTCGAGGGGCTGCCGGTCAGGAGAAGACCATCCAGTCGGCCCGCCACATCGGACGCCCGCATGTGCTCGGGCATGGAGGGGATCAGCAGGGCGGCGGCGTCGGAATAGGCCATGGCGGAGGCGACATAGCGGTTCATCACCGCCTGGGCGGGTTCTATCCCGACGGTGCGGGTGCAGCAGATGATGCCGGCGACGGGGCGCGCCATTTCAGTTCAGCAGGACGGCGGGCGAGCAGGCGTGCCAGCCGAGCCAGACCTCCTCGCCAAGGGCGAAGTCCTCTTGATCCCAGCGGGTGAGATTCGACCTCAGCACCTTGACCCGGCGGCCGCCGGCGAACTCCACCTCGTAGGTGCTCTCGCTTCCGAGATAGGACTCATGGCGGATCACGCCCCGCACCAGGTTGGCGCCGGCGGGAGAGTCGTCCAGAACCGGCGGCGGCTGTCCCGGCACATACTTGTGCAGCTCGATCTTCTCGGGGCGCAGGGCCGCCCAGACAGTGGTTCCCTTCGCGCCGGTCACCCCGTGGTCGAGATAGATGTCCGTGGGAAGCTCCGGCGACCGGATCACGGCCTCATCCTGTTCATCTACGGCGAGGACGCCCTCGAAAAGGTTCACCGAGCCGATGAAGTCGGCCACGAAGCGACTGCCCGGGAATTCGTAGAGGTCGCTGGGGGTGGCCACCTGCTGCAGGAGACCGCGGTTCATGACCGCGCAGCGGCTGGCCAGGGCCAGGGCCTCGTCCTGGTCGTGGGTGACCATGATGAAGGTAATGCCCACCGTCTCCTGAAGCGCGCACAGCTCGGTTCGCATCTGGTCGCGCAGCTTGGCGTCGAGGGCGGACAGAGGCTCATCCAGCAGGAGGACCCGGGGGCGCTTGACCAGGGCGCGGGCCAGGGCCACCCGCTGTCTCTGGCCGCCGGAGAGCTGGTCGGGCTTGCGCTCGCCGAGGCCGCCCAGCTGCACCAGCTCAAGGGCCTCCTGCACACGCCTGTCACGTTCGGCCCCTGGGACCCGGTCGATCCTGAGGCCATAGGCCACATTGTCCGCCACGCTCATGTGAGGAAAGACCGCATAGGACTGGAAGACCATGTTGACGGGCCGCCGGTTGGGCGGGGTCGTCGAAATGTCCTGACCATCAATCAGAATGCGTCCTTCGGTCGGGGTCTCGAACCCCGCCAGCATCCTCAGGAGAGTGGTCTTCCCGCATCCGGACGGTCCGAGCAGGCAGAAGAACTCACCCTCGTCGATCGTGAGGGAGACATTGTCCACCGCGACCATCCGGCCAAAGCGCTTGGTGACGTTCTCGAAGGTGATGATGGGTTTGCTCATGTCGCCTCAGTGGCGTTTCGGGGTGCGGTCGAGGGCCGCGTGGCCGCCGGCTGTCGAGGCGGGATCCCCCTGGAGTTTGAGGGCTACGGCGGTGAGGATCACGGTGACGAGGATCAGGATTGTCGACGCGGCGTTGACCTCTGGGGTCACCGAGAAGCGGACCATGGAATAGACCTTGACCGGGAAGGTCACCGTGTCCGGACCCGATGTGAAGAAGGTGATGACGAAGTCATCCAGGCTGAGGGTGAAGGCCAGGAAAGCTCCGGCGACAAGGGAGGGCGCCATGTGCGGCAGGATCACGTCCTTCAATGTCCGCCACTCGCTGGCGCCAAGATCTCGCGCCGCCTCCTCGAGCTCCCTGTTGAAGCTGGCCAGCCGCCCCCTGACCACGACCGCCACGAACGGGAAACAGAACGAGACATGGGCGATGATGATGGCGCCCAGGTTGAGGGGCCAGGGCAGATCCTGCGGCCATGGCAGCACCTTGGCGAAGAAGACCAGCATGGCGACCCCGAGACAGATCTCGGGCGCGACAATGGGCAGGGCGAGGGCGCCGTCGAAGCCCGTCTTTCCGGGAAAGCGGAAGCGCCAAAGGGCGAGGGCCGCCAAGGCGCCAAGGATCAGGCTGAGGACGGTCGAAACTGCGGCGATGGTCAGGCTATTGACGAAGGCCTCGATCAGGGACGCGTTGTTGAGGGCCTTTTCGTAGTACTTGAAGGTGAAACCCTGCCAGACGACGTTCCGACGGCTGTCGTTGAAGCTGAACACCATGAGGGCGATCAGCGGGGCGTAGAGGAAGATCCCGACGGCGGCCAGCCATAGCCGCAAAGGCCAGCGTCGCAGGTACTCGAGCGGTCCGGGCGCGGAACGACGGGCCATCACGGCCGCTCCCTTGGGCGTCGCGACATCAACGCCTGAAGGGCGATGGCGATGAAGGTCATGTACATCAGGAGGAAGGACAGGGCCGCGCCGAAGGGCCAGTCATTGGCGCGTTTGAACTGTCGCTCGATGATGTTTGCGATCATCTGGCTGTCAGGGCCGCCCAGGAGATCAGGCGTCAGGTAGGAGCCCAGGGCCGGGATGAAGGTGATGACCACGCCCGATGCAATACCCGGGATGGCCAGGGGCGCGACGATGACCAGGAGCGTCCTCAGGTGGCCGGCCCCGAGGTCAAGGCTGGCCTCGATCAGTGAGGTGTCCAGCCGATCAAGCGCGGAATAGAGCGGCAAAACCATGAAGGGCAGGTGCACGTAGACCAGGCCCAGCACCACGGCGAAGTTGTTGTGCAGGAGATCGAGGGGCTCGAAGGGGCCCAGAACACCGATGCCCAGAACCGAAACCGCCGAGCCTAGGCCGTTCCAGACCCATTCGAGGGACTGGTTGATGTAGCCCTCGGTCCGCAGGAAGGCGATGAGCGCGTAGGTGCGGATGAGAAGGTTGGTCCAGAATGGCAGCATGACCGCCAGGAGGAGCCAGGTCTTGGCCTTGGGCGGGGCGAAGGTGATGGCGAGGGCGACGGGGAAGCCGATGATCAGGCAGATCAGGGTGGTCAGAGCGGCTATGCCGACCGACTTCGCGAAGATCATCAGGTAGAGCGGATCGAGGGCCCGGAGATAGTTGGAAAAGGTCCCCGTGAGGGCGATTTCCGTGAGGCCCCGGTTCTCTCCGAAGGAATAGAGCCAGACGATCCCCATCGGGATCAGGAAGAACAGGACCAGCCAGAAGAGGGGCGGTCCGAGAACCGCCCCGAAGAGACCCTTCGCCGACTTCCAGTGCTGTTCCATCCCGGAGGGTTTCCGCGTCAGGTCAGGCGGCGCGCACCCGGGTGATGACCTCCTCGTAGAGGCTGGCCTTCTCGGCCCCTTCAAAGGCCCCGTACTCGCACTTCGCCAGGACATCGGCGGGCGGGAAGATAACCGGATTGGCCCGGTAGTCCGGCGGCATCAGCGCCTTGGCCGCCGCATTGGGGGTCGGATAAAGGATGGTCTCGCTGATCTTCTTCCCGGCCTCGGCATCCAGCAGGTAGTTGATGAAGGCATGGGCATTGTTGGGGCGGGGCGCGCCTACAGGAATGCAGAGCGTGTCGGAGTTCAGGAGGCTGCCCTCCTTCGGCACGACAAAGCCGATATCCGGATCTTCGGTCATGATCTGGGCGATGTCGCCGTTGTACTCAAGGACGAGGTCGACATCGCCGGAAAGCAGCATGTCCTGGCCAGTATCCTCATGGAAGGCCTTGATGTTCGGCTTCTGGCGCACGAGCATGTTCTCGATCTCGGCGACCAGCTCGGGCGGGATGTTGTTGACGGAATGGCCCTTGTACTTGGCGGCCAGGCGGATGAGGTCGGCAGACTCCGACAGGAGCGCAATCCTGTTCTTGTAGGCGTCGGAATCGAAAAGCCACTTCCAGCTGTCTGGAACGCCGTTCACCTTGCTTTTGCGATAGCCGATCCCGAGGACCAGCCAAGTATAAGGGACCGACATCTTCCGGCCCGGGTCGAAGTCCGGGTTCATGAAGCTGGGATCGACGTTCTTGAGGTTCGGGATCTTCGAATGGTCGAGGGGCTGGATCAGCTTGGCTTCGGTCATGCGAGTCACGAACTCGTTCGACGGCACGATGACGTCGAAGCCCGGATTGCCAGCCTTGAGCTTGGCGAAGAGTTCGTCGTTCGTGGCGAACAGGCTCATGTTGACGTCAACGCCGGACGCGGCCTTGAAGTCCGAGAGGGTCGTCTCGCCGATGTAGGTGTCCCAGTTGTAGAAGTTCAGCTTCGGCTCCTCGCCTCCTCCGGCGGTAGCCCCGCCAGGGCGCGAGCAGGCGCTGAACGAGACCCCGATGGCGGCGGCGCCCAGTGCGGTGAGAAGGCTGCGGCGGGACGCGCCGCGTCTGGAAAACATCGACATCGGATAGGTCTCCCCGGGGGTTGGCGAACTGCGCAAGAGGATGACGGCGCCTGAGCGTCGGGATCAATCCCGAAACCGACCGGAGCGACACGGATTCAGGCGTTGCCCAGATACCAGTCATAGTCGAGGGCCGTGACGGCGGCCCCGAACCTGTCCTGCTCCGTGCGCTTCACGGCGACATACATGTCCACGAAGCGGGTCCCCAGATACTCCCGCAGCACGCTCGAGGCCTCCAGCCGGTCGACTGCGGAAACCCAGTCGGTCGGGAGCCTCACGCCGTCCCGGGCCGCGGCGGCGTATCCGTCGCCCTCCACCGGCGGACCAGGATCAATCCTGCGGGTCAGGCCATGGTGCGCGGCGGCCAGCAGGGCGGCCAGAACGAGGTGCGGGTGTGCGTCAGCGCCCGCCACACGATGTTCGACATGTCGCGTCGGCGGCGGACCGGCGGGCACCCGCAGCGAGACCGTCCGGTTGTTCACGCCCCAGGTCGGGGCCACGGGGGCATAGGAGTTGGCGCGAAAGCGCCGGTAGCTGTTGGCGTTCGGCGCAAGGATGGCCATGCAGTCGCCCATCAGGGCCTTCATGCCGCCGATGGCGTGACGCAGCATGTCCGATCCCTCGGGCCGCGGGTCTGCGCAGAGGTTGGCGCCCGAAGCGTCAGCGAAGCTGACGTGGACGTGGAAGCCGCTGCCCGCCCTGTCAGCCCAGGGCTTGGCCATGAAGGTGGCCTCGCACCCATGTCGTGGCGCTATGCCCTTGACCGCGCGCTTGTAGCGTACGGCGTCATCGGCCGCCGCCATGGCGTCCGGCTTGTGATGCAGGGTCAGCTCCAGCTGAGCGGGCGCAAACTCCGATATGGCGCCCTCGAGCGGCAGTCCCATGATGTCGGCCGTGTCCCAGAGCTCCCGGAGGAAGGGCGCGTGGTCCTCAAGCTCCGGCAGCCCGTAGACCTGTATGCCCTCCGGCCTCCGACCGGTGCGGATGGAGCGGGCGGGCAGAACTTCTCCCCCCGGTCCCCTCTGGAGATCCACCAGATAGAACTCAAGCTCGCAGGCGGCGACTGGGGTCAGACCATCGGCCGCATAGCGGTCGAGAACCTTGCGCAGAACGTGGCGTGGATCGAGATCGTTGGGAGACCCGTCGAGCTCGTACATCGACAGCATGACCTGAGCGACATCCGGACCAAGCCAGGGGGCCGGGGTAAGGGTCCCGGGCACCGGGCGGGCCCTGCGATCAGCGTCGCCGTCCTCCCAAACAAGACCCGTGGCCTCGCAGTCGGCGCCCTGGGTGTCGACCACCAGGACCGAGCCGGGCAGGAAGCGGCCGTAGTCATAAACGGCTGGCAATTCCTCGATGCGAAGCCGCTTGCCCCTGGGCACCCCGGTCATGCCCGTGAAGACGACCTCGACGAACCGCATTTCAGGATGGGCGGCCATGAAGGCCCGGCATTCCTCGGGATCGGCGACGGGATTGACGGGCATGGCAAGGAAACCTCGGAGCGGAAGACGCGATACCTTCTGCCACGCCGGGCCAGGCCCGCCAACCTGGCCGCAGGTTTCAGCGCGCGGCCCGTCGCTCGGCCTCGATCGCCTCGGCGACCCTCTCCATGGGCGCCTGGGAGGTCACGATCCGGCCGGAGGCCCCGTTGTCCATGTCGGAGACAAGACTGAGGGCGAGGCCGACCAGTATGAAGAGACCACTGGTCACGACGAAGTGTCTGGACCCTGACGCCGCGAGAGACAGCCCGACCAGAAGCGCCGAACCCAGAGCGAAGGCATGCAGGCTTTGCAGAATTCGTTCCGGAATCTTCGCGTCGAACGCTGCATACCGCCGCTCTGCATCATCGAACATCTCATTCGTCGCATTGAGCAGCGGGACCGACACCCGCTGACCGGAAGGCGTCTCAAGCGCGCTGTCCGTGACCTTCCAGATCGCAGTCTGGAGCCGGGCCGACTGCAACCGTGTTTCCTGCAAGGCGGCGGGATCGGCCCGGTCCGTACTGAAGGACATGCGAACACGCACATAGTCCGCCATCAGCGCATTCAGTTCGGCTCTGTGGGGATCATCCAGGAGCTGGTGGCGAAGATGGGTCGTCGAGATCGCCGTAGCCTCCTCGGTGACGAGATCCCGCCGGAGTTCGTAGTTGGAATGCGCCATGCCGAAGGTGAAGGCGACCAGGAGGGCCAGCAGGGTCAAGGCGGCGGACAAGACAAAGGATGTGTCTTCCTCACCGACAATCTCCCGGCGTCTCCTGTACCAGGCAAAACCTCGGTACCCGGCCTCAACCACCAGGATCAGGGCGACCGAGTAACCAATCCAGGTCAGGGCGGGGGTGAACACGGGCGGCTCCTCCGTCTGCCGGCCTAGGTCTTCGGGCCAGCGCTCGTCGGGACATACACCTCCCCGCCGCTGTCGCGAAAGCGTTGCGCCATGTCGGCCATGCCCCGGGCCACATCATTCTGTGCGGCGGCGGCGTCGCGGATCTCCTGGCTGATTTTCATGGAGCAGAACTTCGGGCCGCACATGGAGCAGAAATGGGCGGTCTTGAAGGCTTCTTTCGGCAGGGTCTCGTCGTGGTAGGCGCGCGCCGTCTCGGGATCCATGCCGAGATTGAACTGGTCTTCCCAGCGGAACTCGAAGCGCGCGCGGGAGAGGGCGTCGTCCCAGGCGCGGGCGGCGGGATGCCCCTTGGCCAGGTCGGCGGCGTGGGCGGCGATCCGGTAGGCGATGACCCCGTCCTTGACGTCCTTGCGGTCCGGCAGGCCGAGGTGCTCCTTGGGCGTGACGTAGCAGAGCATGGCCGTGCCGAACCAGCCGATCATGGCCGCGCCGATCGCCGAAGTGATGTGGTCATAGCCCGGGGCGACGTCGGTCGTGAGCGGACCGAGGGTATAGAAGGGCGCCTCGCAGCAGGCGGCGAGCTGCTTGTCCATATTGGCCTTGATCTTGTGCATGGGCACGTGGCCGGGACCTTCGATCATGGTCTGCACGCCATGCTTCCACGCCACGCGGGTCAACTCTCCCAGCGTCTCGAGCTCGGCGAACTGGGCCGCATCGTTGGCGTCCGCCAGGGAGCCCGGGCGCAGGCCGTCCCCCAGGCTGAACGACACGTCGTAGGCCCGCATGATCTCGCAGATCTCCTCGAAGTGCTCGTAGAGGAAGTTCTCGCGGTGGTGGGCCAGGCACCACTTGGCGAGGATGGAGCCTCCCCGTGACACGATGCCGGTGACCCGCTTCGCCGTGAGGGGGATGTAGGCCAGCCGGACTCCGGCATGGATGGTGAAATAGTCGACGCCCTGCTCGGCCTGCTCGATCAGGGTGTCCCGGAAGACCTCCCAGTTCAGGTCCTCGGCGACGCCGCCGACCTTCTCCAGGGCCTGGTAGATGGGCACCGTTCCGATCGGGACCGGGCTGTTGCGGACGATCCAGTCGCGGATGTTGTGGATGTTCCGTCCGGTGGACAGGTCCATGACGGTGTCGGCGCCCCAGCGGATCGCCCAGACCATCTTGTCCACCTCGTCGGCGACCGTGGAGAGGACCGCCGAATTGCCGATATTGGCGTTGACCTTGACCAGGAAGTTGCGGCCGATCGCCATCGGCTCCAGCTCGGTGTGGTTGATGTTGGCCGGGATGATGGCCCGACCCCGCGCCACTTCATCTCGGACAAATTCGGGGGTCACGAAGTCCGGGATGGAAGCCCCGAAGTCCTCGCCGTCGCGCAGCGCCGGGTCCGTCGCCTGACGGCGCAGGTTCTCGCGGATGGCGACGTACTCCATTTCGGGGGTGATGATCCCGCGGCGGGCGTAGTCGAGCTGGGTGACGCCCGCCCCGGCGCGGGCGCGATAGACCCGGCGGGGGGCGGTGAAGGCGGGCGCGAGGTGGGCGCCGGAGGCCCCGCCATTGTCCTCGGGACGGACCTCACGGGGGTTGGCCACCACCTCGACGTCGCCGCGGGACACGACCCAGGGCTCACGGGTGCGCGGCAGGCCGCGGGTGATATCGATTTCAACGGAGGAGTCGGTATAGGGCCCGGAGGGGTCGTAGAGGGTGACGGGCGGCTCATTGGCCGAGGGATGGACGGCGACCTCGCGGAAGGGCACGCGGATGTCAGGCCAGAGGGTCCCGGCCTGGTGGACCCTGCGCGAGCCGGGAATGGCTCCGGTGGCGACCCCGGAACGGACGGGATTCTGGACGTTCATCGGCGCTCTCCGCATTCAGGGGAACATCCAGCCCGGGCGAGCGTCTTTGAGGCGCCTTTCCCTTCGCCGGCATGACCCGGATCAGGTTCTGCGGGTCGCGGGCTCGCCCGCCTCTCAGCCGCCTGAGCGCGGCTCCCCGAGGAGAGTCCGACCCTAGAGCGAAACGCGGGACCTGGAAAGGAAAAGGGCGGCCGCCGGACCGACGACCGCCCCTTAGGTCTTCCTGCGAAGGACGGTCAGCCCTTCGGCGACTCGGACGACGCGCCGGCGGTCCGGGTCTGCGACTTCTTGGACTCCGTCAGGATGTAGGCGCGGATGTCCTCAACTTCCTTCTCGTTCAGGAAGCGCGAGAAACTCGCCATGCCGCGGCTGGCCAGGGCCCCGTCCAGCATGACCGACTTGAAGCTGTCGGCGGTGAGCAACATCTGCGACTTCTTGAGGTCAGGCAGGTAGGTCCCCGAAACGCTGGGGCCATGACAGACTTGGCAGTTCTCGTGATAGAGCGCGAAGCCGTTCTTCACGTCGCCCTTGCCGGCGACGACCTGGGTGAGGTCGAGGGCCGGGATCTCGGGGATGACATAGGGCTTGGCCGTCGCCTTGCCGCCCAGCTTGAAGACCATGAGCCTTCCGGGCAGGCGGGGACGATCCTTCAGCATGATCGAGGCCGAGGTCGCGGCGGCGCCGCCGTAGCCCACCATCAGGGCGACATACTGCTCGCCGTCGATCTCATATGTGGATGGCGCCGCGACGATCCCGTTGAAGGTGTTGTAACTCCAGAGCTTCTTTCCGGAGGCGGCCTCGTAGGCGACGAAATCGCCCTCGCCAGCTCCCTGGAAGACCAGGCCTCCCGCCGTGGAGAGGAGGCCGCCGTTCCAGAAGAAGGGATGCTCAATCGTCCAGCGCGCCTTTCCCGCGACGGGGTCCCAGGCGATCAGCTGGCCCTTGTACAGGGCCTTGATCGCCTTCAGCTGCGCGGCGTCGTCCGGAAGGGCGTTGGCGAGGAAGTCGGTGCCCAGGTTCCAGGCGCCGGGCCGATACTTGAAGTCCTTCACCCGGGTGTAGGCGAAGGGCGCCGTATGGGCCGGAATGTAGACAAGGCCTTCCTTCGGATTGAACGCCATGGGATGCCAGTTAGGGGCGCCCAGCGGGCCCGGCAGCGCCATGGCGGGCGCGTTCTCGTAACGCGCGCCCTCCACCTCGATAGGCCGACCGGTCTTCAGGTCCACCCCCTTGGCCCAGGTGACGGGCGCGTAAGGCGTGGCCGAGATCAGCTGACCGGTCGCACGGTCGATGACATAGAAGAAGCCGTTCTTCGGCGCCTGCATCAGGACCTTGCGCGGCTGCCCGCCGACCGTGATGTCGGCCAGGATCATGTGCTGGGTGGCGGTGTAGTCCCAGCTTTCGCCCGGGGTCGTCTGATAATGCCAGACATACTCGCCGGTGTCGGGCCTCAGGGCCAGGATGGACGAGACGAAGAGGTTGTCGCCCTTGCCGTCGGAACGCTCCTGGTGGTTCCAGGGCGTTCCGTTGCCGACGCCCAGATAAACAATGTCGAGGGCCGGATCGTAGGCCATGGAATCCCAGATGGTCCCGCCGCCGCCGGTCTTCTTCCAGGTCTCTCCGAACCAGGTTCCCGCGGCCTTCTCGGCCATGATCTTGTCGGAGGCCGCACCATCGGGCTTACCCTCCGGATTGGGGGCCGTGTAGAAGCGCCAGACCATCTTGCCGGTGTCGGCGTCATAGGCCGAGACATAGCCGCGAACGCCGTACTCGGCTCCGCCATTCCCGATCAGCACCTTGTCCTTCACGATGCGCGGGGCGCCCGTGATGGTGTAGGGGCGGGAGGTGTCAGTGGTCTGGACAGTCCAGGCGGGCTTCCCGGTCTCCGCATCCAGGGCGATGAGTCTCCCGTCGAGGGCCCCGAAGTAGACCTTGCCCTTCCAGACGGCGACGCCGCGGTTCACGACGTCGCAGCAGGCGTCCATGCCCTTGGATCCGTCAACCTTGGGATCATAAGACCACTTCACGGCCCCGGTGCGGGCGTCGAAGGCATAGACCTTTGACCATGCGGTCGTTGTGTAGAGCACGCCGTCGACCATGACCGGAGTGGCCTCCTGCCCGCGGTCGGTGTCGAACTCGTGGTACCAGGCAAGGCCCAGGTCCTTGATGTTGGAGATATTGATCTTGTCGAGGGGGCTGTAGCGCTGCTCGTCATAGGTCCGCCCGACAGCGAGCCATTCGCCGTTGCCGCTGGCCGCCGCGAGGCGCTCTCCATCCACCCGCCCGGCCTTGCCGCCAGCCTGGCCGCAGGCGGCAAGCAGCATGCACAAGGCGGACACCGCCAGAAGGCGTTGAAGCATGGTTGTCTCCTCCCCAAAGGGCCCCGAGTCCGGCCCGAAGTTGAATATGCCCGACACCGCGGCGACGGCAAGCCATGACATGGCGTCACTTGCCACCGTGCCGGACCTAGTGTTCTTGGAAAAGAAACCTCGCCTTTACCGGCGTACGCGACCTTCCCGGACCGACGGGTCCGACACCCGGTCGCAAACTCTGGGGAAGCCGGTCCTTGAGCAAGACGATCCTTGTTGTGGATGATGATCCAACCCAGAGACGCCTCATTCAGGCGGTTCTCGAGCGGGAGGGCTTTGTCGCCGGGGTCCTGCCCAGCGGCGACGCCCTGCTGGAGCGGCTGGACTCAGGAGGCGCCTGCGACCTGATCCTCCTGGACCTGGTCATGCCCGGGCGATCAGGACTGGAAACCCTCGGCGATCTGCGGGTGCGGGGGCACCAGCATCCGGTGATCGTCCTGACCGCTTCTGGAGGTATCGACACGGTCGTGTCGCCCATGCAGGCGGGAGCTACGGACATCTTCCTCAAGCCCGCTACACCCGAGCGGATCACGATTTCCATCAACAACGCCTTGTCGATTGGCGCGCTCAAGTCCGAGGTCGCCCAGTTGCGGAAGCGCGCCGAGGGCAAGACGACATTCTCCGACCTGGTCGGGGATTCGCCGGCCATGCAGGTTGTCAGGCGGATGGGCGAGCGCGCCGCCCGATCCTCCATACCGGTTTTGATTACGGGAGAGAGCGGCGTCGGCAAGGAGGTCATCGCACGGGCCGTCCACGGGTCCTCGGACCGCGCGGGCCGGCCCTTTGTCGCCGTCAATTGCGGAGCCATTCCCGGCGCCCTCGTCGAGTCCCTCCTCTTCGGCCACGAAAAGGGAAGCTTCACCGGCGCAATGGAAAAGCACGCAGGAAAGTTCCAGGAGGCCAATGGCGGCACTCTTCTCCTCGACGAGGTCGGGGAGTTGCCCATGGATGTTCAGGTCAAACTCCTGCGCGTTCTCCAGGAGGGAGAAATCGATCCCGTCGGCTCCCGCCGGTCGCTGAAGGTGGATGTCCGGATCATCTCGGCCACGAACCGGGACCTCTCCCGGGCGGTCTCGGAGGGCGGTTTCCGCGAAGACCTCTTTTACCGTCTCAACGTGTTTCCCATCGAAGCTCCGCCTCTCAGGGAGCGCAGGGAAGACATCCCCGCCCTTGTGGAATCCTTCATCCGGCGCATCAGCCTTGAGGAGGGCCGGACCGTCACGGGTGCAACCCCCGAGACGCTTGAACTTCTCGTGCGCTATGACTGGCCGGGGAACATCCGCCAGCTCGAGAATGCAGTCTATCGGGCGATTGTGCTCTCGGATGGCCACCAGCTTCGACCCTACGACTTCCCCGCGATCTCCGGCCTTTCGCCCCCGGCGGAGTCGCCGCCGGCCTCCCCGCCGCTGCAAGTGGCGGCGGGACTGGTTCCCGCCCCGGCGGCGGACCCTGGCGCCGAGACCGCCGCACATACCGTACGGATCCTTGATGAGGACGGCCACATGAGGGCGCTTGAGGCCATCGAGGGCGACCTGATCCGGCTGGCCCTTGAGCGATACCAGGGCCATATGAGCGAGGTGGCCCGCCGCCTTGGGATCGGACGCTCGACCCTCTACAGGAAGGTTCGGGAAAATGGCCTTGGCGACCTGGCGGGACTGGATGGCGGCTGAAAGGCCCTCAGGCTCAGTCCTGATCCTCACCGGACCCTGCCTCACGGTCCCGTTTTCGACGCAGAGGGCGGCGGCCGGCCGACGAGGGTGGCGGATGACCAGCGGCCTTCGCCGCTATCTCCTTGAGCTTGCGTTGCTGCAGCGCTGACAGAGCCTGTCCCGGGGCGCCCTTTTCAGGATCGCCAAAGGCCCGGCCATAAGTCTGGACCCGCGACTCCACCGAACCGAGGAACTCTCCCTCCCAGTCTGAAAGGTCGACGCCTGAGAGTTCCGCCTTGCGTCGCGTGCGGCGGAGGGCGTTCAGGGCGGCCCGCCGGGCGACTTGCCGGGGATCGGCGGGCGTCCTTCTCAAATCTCGCCCATCGCAGAAAGATAGAGATCGAGAATGGCCTCCTCCTCCTGCCGCTTTGCCCGGTCCTGCTTTCTCAGGCGAACCACCTTCCGCAGAATCTTGACGTCGAAGCCGGCGCCCTTGGCCTCGGCGAAGACTTCCTTGATCTGCTCCATGACCTCGGCCTTCTCGTGCTCAAGGCGTTCTATGCGCTCGACAATGCTGCGCAGGCGCCCTTGAGCGTCCTGGTTGAGGATATCGGATTGGGCGTCATCACCAGCCATGACCGGAGGCTCCTGCAGGAATGTGTCTGAGGTGAGGCGCGCGGGCGCTGCGGACAGAAGCGCCTGCCTGACCGCGATGCGTCGGGAAGGGCGGGATACAGAAGGTCTGTTGACGATCCGCAGACCGCCGCCGACGGCGCCTCAGCCCTGCTTGGCCTTGAAGCGGGGGTCCGTCTTGTTGATCACGTAGACGACGCCCTTGCGGCGCACCAGCTTGCAGTCGCGGTGGCGAGTCTTGAGCGACTTGAGCGAGCTTCTGACCTTCATGACCTTCGTCTTCCGTACGGGCGGGGCCGGGCCCCGGCGACCAAGTGAGCGGCGCGTATACGGAACCGAAGGCGGCAAGTCAATTCCGGCCGCAGGACCTTGCGGCCACGACGCCGTTGCCCCGGGCCCCGGAGCATCCTAACTCAGGGTGGATGAAGCGCCGAACCTTCCTCGCCACGGCCGCCGCAGCCCTCGTCACGCCGGCCCTGGGCGCAAGGTCCGCCGGCGACCTTGAGGCCGCCGCTCAAACGGCTTTCAACGACTGGTTGTCGGCCTTCAGGATCACAGCCCTTGCCTCCGGTCTTCCTGCAGAGGTCGTGGAACGGGAGCTCTCCGGCCTCGCCCCTGACCCCCGCGTCCGCGGTTCCGACCGAAACCAGCCTGAGTTCTCCCGCCCCTTCAGTCATTATGTGCGACGCGCAGCAAGCGAAGACCGCGCAGCGATCGGACGACGCCGCATGGCCGAACTGGAACCGGGCCTCTCGGGCGCCGTCTCCGCCTTCGGTGTTCCGATCGAGATTCTGGTCGCCATCTGGGGAATGGAGTCCGGTTACGGCGCCAACCTCGGCGACCATGACGTGATCAGGTCCATGGCGACGCTGGCGGCCGATGGACGGCGCCGCGGCTTTGCGGAGGACCAGCTTCTGGCGGCCTTGCGCATCATCGCTTCAGGCGAGTGGCCGCGGGGCCGCCTGGTGGGATCCTGGGCCGGGGCCATGGGCCAGACCCAGTTCATCCCCTCCAGTTTCCTAAGCCTCGCAGTCGATGCGGACGGTGACGGTCGCCGCGACCTCTGGGGGTCTGCGCTGGACGCCCTCGCGTCTTCGGCGAACCTCCTCGTCCAGGCGGGCTGGGGTCGGGGTCAGGACTGGGCGATCGAGGTCACGACTCCGGAGGCTTTCGACTTCTCGGTCGCGGAGGCCCTCAGCGCACCCCTCTCGGTCTGGCGGGACCTGGGCCTGCGCCGGGCGGACGGGTCGGGCCTGGACCCTGACGAAGCGGAGGCGACGCTGATTGTCCCCACGGGCGCAAAGGGCCCGGCCTTCCTGCTCCTCGCCAATCACTTCGTGATACGACGCTACAACAATGCCGTGACCTACGCCCTCGCCACAGGTCTCTTGGCGGACGGGATCGCCGGCAGGGCCGGCCTCGTCCGCGCCTGGCCCGAGGAAGCTCCCCTCTCGAGAGCCGACAGGATTGGCGCCCAGATCGCGCTACAGTCTGCAGGATACGACGTCGGAGAGCCTGACGGCGTCGTCGGGCAGAGGACGCGGGCGGCGCTTCGCGCCTGGCAGAAGAGCCGCGGCCTGGTGGCGGACGGGTACCTCTCGCCGGAAATCCTGGGCCTCCTGAAGTCGCCCTCGAGCTAGACCAGGGGGCCTTCGGCGCCCTCGATCCTGGCCGGGCGCGGGTTGGCGGATTTCAGCTGCGGGTTGGTGTAGGCGTAGACCAGCATGGCGACCATCAGCGCCGCGTTCAGAATGAAGGGAGCCGCCTGCACCCTCTCGGAGAGAAGCACGAAGGCGGGCGCCAGCACGACATTGATGCCGTTGACGGCGGCAATGGCGCCTGCAGCCCGCGCCTGTTCCTCCATCCGGACCGCGAGGGAGGCGCCGACCGTGAAGCCAGGCCGGGCGAGGCCGAAGCCCAGGCTGGAGATCGCGTATCCTGCAACCACACCCCAGTAGTCCGGAGCCACCGCTACGATCAGGTTGCCGATCGCAGCGACCGCGACCCCCCAGCGAAGGAGTTGACGCGGGGTCATTTCGAACCGGGGAATCAGACCCCATTGTGCGAGGAGGCCCGCCATCGCGCCGAACATCATGGCGATGGCGATGAACCCCTGGGCCGCCGTCGGCGACAAGGCCAGCTTGTCGATGATCAAGAACCCGAGCGTCTGTCCCTGGGCAGTCTGGCTGACGGCGACGATGAAACCGTAGATCAGGAAGGGAGTCATCCGGGGGTCCCGCCACATGGGCGGACCGGACGAGGGCTCGCGCCGGAAGATGGGGCCAACGGACGTGGGCTCGGGGCGGAAGCGACTCTCGGGCAGACGCTTCCAGACGACCACCAGCATGATCCCGGCCATGAGCGCAAAGCAGGCCATAGGACCTGCAAGACCAAGAAATGGCAGGACGAAGAGCGGCGCGACAAAGGGACCGATGACGGTGCCGAGGCTGAAGGCGCCTGCGAGGCCGGACATGGCTTGGGTCCGCTGAACCTCCGGCGTGTGCTCGGCGACATAGGCCTGTGTCGCAGGATTGGACGCCGCTCCGAAGAGGCCGAAAAGCGCCCTCGCCAGCAGGAACAGGACAAAGATGACCAAAGGCGCGGCGAGGTGATGAAGGCCGGCCGCCACGACGGCTGAGCACAAGGCCATCGAGACC
Source organism: Phenylobacterium sp. (assembly GCA_046092925.1). Classification (GTDB taxonomy): domain Bacteria; phylum Pseudomonadota; class Alphaproteobacteria; order Caulobacterales; family Caulobacteraceae; genus Phenylobacterium. The sequence continues at coordinate 22,971 of JBJTEN010000003.1, forward strand.
ATGAAACCAGCCAGCCCCACGATCATCAGAGGTTTACGTCCGTACCGGTCGGACATCCGCGCCCAGAAGGGAGAGGAAAAGGCCCACAGGAGGGCCGAGAGCGAGAAAATGGCCGCAACCATGGCGTCAGGCATGCCGATGGAACGGCCAATCGCCGGAAGCACCGAGATCATGCCGGTGTTTCCGATGGCGGTGACCATGGAAACGGCAAAGATGATGGCGAAGGTCGACTGCGGGAGTCCAGTCGGCGAGAGGGAGGTTTGACGGGAGTCGCTGGACATGGGCCCCTGATAGGGCCCGCCCCCGCCGGGCGCTACCCGGAACATGATCACCGGACGTTAAGCATTCCGGGGTTACACGTCAGGCAGGTTCCACCGGACGTCTGAACGCATGTTCCAGATCATCGGCATAGTGCTGCTCTTCGTCTGCGTCTTCGGCGTCTACCTCATCCATGGCGGCAAGCTGGATGTCATCATCAAGGCCGCCCCCTACGAATTTGCGATGATCCAAGGCGCCGGCATTGCAGCCCTCCTGATCGGAAACTCGACGAACGTCATCAAGGGCGTCGCCAGCGGCATGGGCAAGATCTTCGCCGGCCCCAAGTGGAAGGCCACGGACTACAGGGACCTCCTTTCCCTGCTCTTTCTTCTGACCAAGACGATGAAGGCCAAGGGGGTGATCGCCCTCGAGAGTCATATCGAAAACCCTCAGGACTCAACCCTCTTCGGTCGTTTCCCTCGGATCCAGAAGGATCACTTCGCTGTGGACTTCATCTGCGACACCCTGCGGATGATGACCATGAACCTGGAAGATCCCCACCAGGTCGAGGACGCCATGGAGAAGCAACTCGAGAAGCACCACCATGAGGCCCTTGGCCCGGCCCACGCCCTGCAGAACATGGCCGACGCCCTGCCCGCCCTCGGGATCGTGGCGGCCGTTCTGGGGGTGATCAAGACCATGGGCTCCATCACCGAGCCCCCCGCCGTCCTGGGCGGCATGATCGGCAGCGCCCTCGTCGGAACCTTTCTCGGGGTGTTTCTCGCCTACGGACTTGTCGGTCCTTTCGCGACCCGCCTGAACGCAATCGTCGAGGAGGAATCGGCCTTCTACCGGATCATTCAGTCGGTCCTCGTCGCGCATCTGCACGGCAATGCGGCTCAGATTTCGGTCGAGATCGGCCGAGGCAACGTCCCCACCCTGACTCAGCCGACCTTCTCGGAGCTCGAGGAAGCCCTTCAGGCCATTCCTCCGGAGGGTTGAAGCCCGCTAGAGCGGCGAGACCCGGTTGACGTGCGCCATCTTGCGCCCCGCACGGGCCTCACGCTTCCCGTACAGGTGCAGCCGGCATGCCGGGTCCGACGCCAGGACCGGCCACTGCAGGACCTCGTCTCCCAGGAGGTTGCTCATGCGCACGCGCGCGGTGGCCTGGACAGGCCCCAGGGGCCAGCCGACGACGGCGCGGATCTGCTGTTCGAACTGGTCCGTGGCCGCCCCGTCCTGGGTCCAGTGACCACTGTTGTGGACTCGGGGGGCGATCTCGTTGACCAGGAGGCTGCCGTCTTCCAGCTCGAAGAGTTCAATGCCGGCCACGCCGACATAGTCCAGACCCTGTAACACCTTTCCAGCGATCTCCTGAGCCTGCCGTCCAGTCCCGGGCGCCGTCTCTGCAGGGGCTATAGAATGCCTGAGAACACCATTCTCATGCTCGTTCTCGGCCAGGGGATAGGCGGCGAAGGCGCCGTCCCAGCCACGGGCGGCGATGATCGACAGCTCCCTGCGGAAGACTGCCGGGGCCTCGACGATGACCGGCCGGCCGCCGAGAGCCGCAAACACCGATGCGGCCTGGTCGGGTGAGGCCGCCCAGGATTGCCCCTTGCCGTCATAACCGTCCCGGCGGGTCTTGATCAGCACCCGACCCCCGAGTTGAGCGGCGGCGCGCGCCGCCCCCCCAGGATCAGAGGCCGCCTGGAACGGTACGGTCGGCGCCCCGACGCCGTTGAGGAAGGTCTTCTCATCCACCCGATCCTGGGCGATGGCCAGGGCGCGAGGCCCGGGCGCCACAGGGACGCCAAGTGTCATCAGGCGTTGCAGGGCCACCGCAGGGACATTCTCAAACTCAACGGTCACCACGGCGCAAAGCCCTGCCAATGTCCTGAGGGCCTCAATGTCATCGTAAGCGGCGACAAGATGCCGGGCGCTGACCCGGGCGGCGGGACAGTCCGGCTCAGGATCCAGGACGGTCACATCAAAGCCCAGCCGCGCGGCTGCGGCCGAAAGCATCCGGCCAAGCTGGCCTCCGCCGAGTATGCCGATCATGGAGCCTGGAGGGAGGGGCGTCACGGCGCTCTCAGTCGTCGGCGACCGAAAGTGCGACGGAGGCGGTCTGGGCCGCACGCCAGTCCGCCAGACGCCGGGCAAGATCGGGGTCAGACAGCGACAGGATCTGAACGGCAAGGAGTCCGGCGTTGCGGGCTCCCGGCTCGCCGATGGCCAGAGTCGCGACGGGAACCCCTGCGGGCATCTGAACGATGGACAGCAGGCTATCCATCCCCTTCAGGGCCTTGGACTCCACCGGGACTCCCAGAACGGGCAGGTCTGTCAGGGCCGCGGTCATGCCGGGCAGGTGCGCCGCACCGCCTGCACCAGCGATGATGACCTGGATCCCCGCAGCGCGGGCGCCCCTTGCGAACTCCACCATGCGAAGGGGCGTTCTGTGAGCGGAAACGACCCGCGCCTCCCAAGCGACGCCCAGGGCCTCTAGCATGTCGGCGGCGCCCTTCATGGTGGGCCAGTCCGAGCGGCTGCCCATGATGATGGCCACGGGCGCGACGGAAGAACTCATGGGATAGCCCCCGGAAAGGCGAGGCGCGGAGAATAGGCGCCGGCTCGGGCGGGTCAACACACACAGCGCGCAATTAATGTTAACGTCACGAAAAGATTCGCGGACGGTCCTCCATGGTTCTGAAGGTCACAGGGTCGAAAAACCAGCCGTTTTCGGACATCCGTAAGCGCGCCCTGGCGCAGGCCGGAGCCAAGGTTGCCGGCCGGGGACCCGCAAAGCCGGATCAGACGGCCTTTCTGGGACTTTCCGAGGCCGAACTCACCCCCGCTGTCCAAGGGGCGATCCGGACCCTGCTCACCGAGATTGACGACCTGAGGCAGGAGGTGGGGCGCCTGAAGGCGCAGCTCACCCGTATGGAGATCCTCGCGGATGAGGATCCGTTGACGCCGGTGCTGAATAGACGAGCCCTGATGAGAGAGCTTGAGCGCATCCGGACCTTCAGCCGCAGATACCGATCGCCGGCGGCTCTGGTTTATCTGGACCTCGACGATTTCAAGGCCGTCAATGACAGGTTCGGACACTCTGCGGGCGACCTAGCGCTACGTGCGGTCGCGGACCGACTGAAGTCACAGATGACGGAGGGAGATCTAGTCGCTCGGGTCGGGGGTGACGAATTCGCTGTGATCCTCGCCCAGGCCGGGCTTCCCGCCGCAGAGGCTCGGGCCAGGAACCTCGCCCGCAGCCTTGAGGCCACCCCGGTCCAGTTCGGGGAGTGGTCGGCGCCCCTCCACGTCTCCTACGGGGTGAGCGAGATTCACCCCGACGTCGAAGGCGAAGACCTCCTCGCAAGGGCGGACGCCGCCATGTACGCCCGCCGCAGAGAGCGGAGGGCCTGACGTCCGGACTTTGGCCCGCTTCAGGCGATGATGTCGGGGGTCAGCTGATCCTTCAGCCTTTGAATCTGATCCTTGAGAGCCAGCTTTTTCCGCTTGAGTCTTCCAATCACCAGCATGTCGGGAACAGGCGACTGCCCGATCGCCTGGATGGCGACCTCCAGGTCGCTGTGGTCGAGTTGAAGCTCGGCCAGTCGACGACGGGCTTCTGACTCGTCAATCGGATTCTGGGGTTCACTCACGCTCTCACCCTCAGAGACGGCCCCACCTGCCCCCGCAGCGCCGGGAAATCGGTCTCGGGTGGGCGCCGGGTGATCATGGGCTGTTCCCAAGTCTAGGAAGACTTCCGGTGCAATCTTATGTGATCTGACAAACGGCGTCAGTGGGTGTTGAGTGGAGGCAGTCGCATGGAAGGAGACTCTGGATCATGTCCATTGACGCTCGCATACGCGAACTGGACCGCCGGCACCGGTCGCTTGAGACCGAACTGCGGGACGCCCTAGCCCACCCCAGTTCGGAGGACATCGCGATCCGCGAAATCAAGCGCCGGAAGCTCCGCATCAAGGAGGAAATCGAGGCGTTGAGATCGCGAGCGCGCCCCGCCGCCTGATCCATGATCAGTCGGCGTCATCCTCGTCCGACCAGGTCTCTGCGGTAGTCTCGGCGGCCGGCTCGAGTGTCGGGCCCTCAGGTTCGACAATGCCCTTGCGGGCATTATCCCGGGCGCGCTTTTCAGCGGCCTTCCTGACGATCTCGTCCAGCTCAAGCTGGGTCGAGAGACCCAGGCTGACCGGGTCCACAGGCTTGATGTTGGCTGAATTCCAATGGGTGCGGTTGCGCACCTGATCGATGGTCGCCTTGGTCGTACCAAGCAGGCGGGAAATCTGCGAGTCCGGCACCTCAGGGTGGTTGCGAACGAACCAGGCGATGGCGTCAGGGCGATCCTGACGGCGAGAGACCGGGGTGTAGCGCGGGGCCTTCTTGGCCGGCTTCAGGTGCTCGGCATGGCGGCTCTTCAGGGCCGTCATCCGGCGCTTGGCGTCCTTCTGAGCTGCATCGATCTCCTCGCGGGAGAGTTGGCCGTTGGCGATGGGATCGGCGCCGCGGATGTCGCGGGCGACCTCGCCATCGGCGATGCCCTTCACCTCGAGGGGGTGGAGGCCGCAGAAATCGGCGATCTGCTCGAAGGTCAGGGAGGTGTTGTCGACCAGCCAGACAGCGGTCGCCTTCGGCATCAGAATGTCGGCCATGGCGGTCTCCTGAAATGACGGCGCCCGACCTTTCGGCCGGGCGCTGCGTAAAGCAGGAGCCTTATACGCCAGAATTACGGGATCAGTCGAGGGGGCGGCGCTCAACGATACGAAGGCCGTAGCCGGCAGAGCCCGGGAGGACCGTGGCCGAGTTGGTGAGGAGGACCATGTCCCTGACCCCGAGGTCGATCAGGATCTGGGCGCCCACGCCGTAGTCCCGCAGGACGTTGGCGCCATGGTCGACGCCCGGGTCCGCGCCGTAGCGCTCCGACAGCCAGGAAGGATTGGAGTCGCTGATGAAGACGGCCACCCCGGCCCCGTCGGCGGCGGACAGGGTCTCGAGGGCCCTGCGTACGAAGTCGGACCGCGCCCCGCCGGCCCCGATGACGTCTGCAGCGAGGTCGAGCCGGTGCATGCGCACCAGGGTCGGCTTTTCCGGCTCGATGCGGCCGCGGGTGAGCACCATGTGCTCGGTCCGGTCCAGGATGTTGCGGTAGATGACCATCCGGAACCGACCGCCGAAGGCGCTCTCCACCGGGGTCTCCAGCACTCGCTCCACCTGTCGTTCCGTCCGCCGGCGATAGGCGATCAGGTCGGCGATGGTGCCGATCTTCAGACCATGGGTCTGGGCGAAGACAATCAGGTCCGGCAGGCGGGCCATGGACCCGTCGTCCTTCATGATCTCGCAGATCACTCCGGCGGGGTTCAGGCCGGCGAGCCGCGAGATGTCAACGGCCGCCTCGGTATGGCCGGCGCGGACCAGCACGCCGCCGTCGCGGGCGACGAGGGGGAAGACGTGCCCGGGAGAGACGATGTCGTCGGCGCCCTTGGTCGGATCGACGGCCACCGCGATGGTGCGGGCCCGGTCGTGGGCCGAGATGCCGGTGGTCACCCCCTCCCGGGCCTCGATGGAGACCGTGAAGGCGGTGCCGTGGCCGGACTGGTTGTCAGCGGACATGGGCGGAAGGCGCAGCTGGCGCGATCTTTCGCCGGTGATGGACAGGCAGATCAGGCCCCGGGCGTGCTTGGCCATGAAGTTGATCTGCTCGGGCGTGGCGAACTGGGCCGGGATGATGACGTCCCCCTCATTCTCCCGGTCCTCCGCGTCCACGAGGATATAGGGACGGCCGTTCCGGGCGTCCTCGATGATGTCCTCGATGGGGCTGATGGCGGACTCTCCGCCTCTCGGGGCGGAGAGTGGGTCGGTGACGAGATAGGGACGCTTCATGACGTGAGCCTCATCCTTGCAAACTGGACCACCTGGGCGGCCACCGTATCGAGCTGCCAGGCGTCGCGCTGTTCCAGCGGCCGGCCGTCCGGACCGAACGACGCGGAATTGACGCTCAGGGCGGCGCCGAAGGGCGTAGGCCAGCCCCGCATGGCGTGAATGATCGACCGGACGGCCGTCAGGGTGGTGCCCGCCGCCTGGGAACCCGCCGCGGTGACGATCACCCCGACCGCCCGGTCCGAGAAGTAGGGACGCGCGTCGTCCCGGAGAAGCTCAAGCGTGTCGAGGGCGTTCTTCATCACCCCGGACAGGGAGCCGTGATAGCCCGGGGTGGCGATGATCAGGCCGTCGGCGGTGCGCACCAGCTCGGCCAGCTCGGCCTGCCGGGCGGTCGGCCCCCCGGGACGGGGATCATAGATCGGCAGGTCGGCGAGGAAGGCGCCTCCAGCCAGCCGGGTCCGGGCGCCCTGGGCCTCCGCCGTCGCCAGGGCCGCGCAGAGGGCGCGCTCCGTCGAGGAGCCCTCGCGGGTGGTTCCGCCCAGGCCGACGATCAGAGGCGCGGCGGCGGAGGTCATTCCCGCGCCTCGAACACGGTCTTGAGCTCGGTCTTGAGGATCTTGCCGTTGGCGTTACGCGGCAGGGGCTCGGGCCAGAACCGGACCTCGACCGGCGCCTTGAAGGCGGCCAGGCGCTCGCGTACCCACTGCTTGAGCTCTGCCTCCCCGGCAGTTCCGCCAGGCTTCAGGTGGACCACGGCGGCGGGCTCCTCTCCCAGGGTCTTGTGGGGAACCCCGACCAGGGCGGCGTCCATCACGTCCGGATGGTCGTAGAGCACGTTCTCGACTTCAACGCAGTAGATGTTCTCACCGCCGCAGATCAGCATGTCCTTGGCGCGGTCGACGATGAACATGAAGCCCTCCTCGTCCAGGCGAGCGAGGTCGCCGGTGCGCAGCCAGCCGTCCCGGAAGGTCTCGGCGGTGGCCTCAGGCTTGTTCCAGTAGAGCTTCACCACCTGCGGGCCCTTGACCCAAAGCTCGCCGACGGTCCCGACAGGCAGGACCGTCACGCCGTCGGCGGGGTCGCGGATCTCCATCTCGCCGACCGGGGCGGCGGGGCCGGCGCTGTCCGGGCGCGCCTCATAGTCGCGGCCGGTGTGGCTGGTGAAGGTGGCGGTGGTCTCGGTCATGCCCCAGCCGTTGCCAGGGGCCGAGCCCGGGAAGACTTCGACGATGCGCCGCACCAGCTCGGGCGCCGACGGCGCCCCGCCATAGGAAACGGAGACCAGGGAGGACAGGTCGTACTTCGAGCGGGCCGGATGCTCGATCAGCTGCCAGGCGATGGTCGGCACTCCGCCGGTGGCGTCGATGCGCTCGCGCTCGATCAGCTGCATGGCCTGCTCGGCCTCCCAGCGGCGCATCAGGACGATCTTGCCGCCCGCGTTCATGGTCGGCCCGAGGGTCGCGGACAGGCCTGTGGCGTGGAACAGGGGCACGACCAGGAGGGAGCTGCGCTGGGGCAGCTTGTGCGGGTCGCTCTCCGGCAGGGGCTGGCCGGCCCGCAGGAAGTTGCGCGCCGCCGCGATGCCGCTGGTCATGACGTTGGAGGTCATGTTCCGGTGGGTGCCGAGGGCCCCCTTTGGCCGGCCCGTCGTGCCCGAGGTGTAGAGGATGGTGGCGTCGTCGTCGGGATCGATGGCGACGTCCGGCAGGGGCGAGTCCGGCAGGTTCTTCCAACCATTGACCGGACCGATGACGGTCTCCAGGCGCACCGCCCTCGGACCCGGGTCGGCCCCGGCGGGAAGACGGGCGACGTAAATTTTCTCGAGGTCCGGCAGTTCATCCAGGTGCGGGGCGATACGCTCCAGCCGCTCGTCGTCGACGAGGGCGACCCGGGTCCCGGAGTCGGCCAGGCCGTACTGGAGCTCGGGGCCAGTCCACCAGCCGTTCAGGGGGGTGACGATGGCCCCGGCCAGGATCCCGGCGAAGAAGGCCACCGGCCACTCGGGCAGGTTGCGCATGATGACCGCAACCCGGTCGCCCTTGCGCACCCCGTCGGCCTGCAACTGGCGGGCCAGGGCGATGGCGGCGCGGGAAAAGGCCTCATAGGTCGCGCGGTCGTCCTCGTAGACCAGGAATTCCCGCGCCCCGAAGGTCCGGCCGTTCAGGAAGATGTCCCGGAGGGTCGGCGGCGCGTTCTTCCAGGTCCTCTGCCGGACGCCCCGGATGACCCGTTCCTCCATCTCGAAGCGCTGGCCCGGCGCCGTCAGGCGCGCATGCGCCTCGGCGATCGACATGACGGGCCATTCGGGAGCGGAGTCGGACGACATTCAGGGAACCGGGGAAGAGGGAGGAAACGCCGGGACCCTGACGGCCTAACGTCGCGGCGATCAAGCAAAAACAAGGGGGCGCCCCGCCCGGGACGCCCCCCGTTCCAGTCCGCACCGCCGGTTCAGGCCGAGGCGGCGTCCCGCGCCCGGCGGGCGTATTCTTCCTTCATCTCCGCCAGCTCCTTGGAGAACTTCTCCTGGGCTTCCTCGCGCAGGCGGGGGATGTGGTACTTCGGGAAGAGGTCGTTGTCGGGCCGGTAGTCCTTGAGGACCTGCTTGGCCAGGGTGACCTTGTGCACCTCGGTCGGGCCGTCCGCGATGCCCATGACCAGCGAGCTGGTGACCATGTGCATGAAGGGCATCTCGTTCGAGACGCCGAGCGCGCCGTGCAGGTGCGCCGCCTTGGTGGCGATGTCGTTATAGACCTTGGGCATGGCCACCTTGATGGCGGCGATGTCCTTGCGGACCATGTTGTAGTCCTTGTGCTTGTCGATCAGCCAGGCTGTCCGCAGCACCAGGAGGCGGAAGCTCTCAAGGGCGATCCAGGAGTCCGCGATCTGCTCCTGCACCATCTGCAGGTCGGCAAGCCGGCCGTCACGCGTGGTGCGGGAGACGGCGCGCTGGCACATCAGGTCAAGGGCGTGCTTGCAGGCGCCCACTGTGCGCATGGCGTGGTGGACCCGGCCGCCGCCGAGGCGGACCTGGGCGATCACGAAGGCCGCGCCGCGTTCGCCCAACAGGGCGTCGTAGGGGACGCGGACGTCCTTGTACTCGACATAGCCCTCATTTCCGCCGCCGATCTCGCCGCCCGCGCCGACCGCGACATTGCGGATGATCCGGACCCCGGGGGTGTCCGTCGGCACCAGGAAGATGGAGGTGCGCCGGTAGGGGTCCTTCGCATCGGGATCGGTGATGGCGTACACGACCAGGACCTTCGCCCAGCGGGCGTTGGTCGAGTACCACTTCTCGCCGTTGATGACCCACTCGTCGCCGTCGAGGACGGCGCGGGTGCGGAAGGTCAGTGGGTCGGAGCCGCCGGTCGGCTCGGACATGGAGAAGGCGGACCGGATCTCGCCGTTCAGGAGCGGCCAGAGGTACTGCTCTTTCTGCTTCTCGGTCCCATAGTGGGCGATGATCTCGGCATTGCCGGTATCGGGCGCCTGGCAGCCGAAAATGGTGGGAGCCAGGCCGTTGCGACCCAGCTTCTCGTTCATGAGTCCCAGCTTCAGCTGGCCATAGCCCTGGCCGCCCAGTTCGGGGCCGAGATGGCAGGCCCACAGGCCCTGGGCCTTCACCTTGTCCTGCAGCGGCTTGATGAACTTCTCGCGGCCAAGCGGACCATGTGCAGCCATGCCCAGATGGCTGAGGGGTTCGACCTCCTCGCGCATGAAATCCTCGATCCAGTCGAGCTTCTTCTGGAATTCCGGATCGGTTTCAAAGTCCCAGGCCATGTCGTTCCTCCCGGCCGCCCGGCGGCGGCATACTGTTTGTTCAACTATCGGATGACTGGACGAAATGCGCAACGGCGGGCTTTCGCGCAAAGCCCCGCCGGGGCAAGGTCCGGCGACGGACGCCCGTCAGGGCCCAGGGGAGGAACCGGACATGACCAGAGCTGAATCCCAAGGATTCTCGAGCGCCCGGCTGGCGCGCCTCGATCACTTCCTGAAGGCCAGGTACCTCGACAGCGGCCGGCTGTCCTGCGCCCACGTCCAGGTCCTGCGCGGCGGGACCCTGGTGCACGAGAGCGTGCAGGGCCACGCGGATCGCGAGCGCGGACGCGCCTCGACCCGGGACGACGTCTATCGCATCTATTCCATGACCAAGCCGATCACGAGCCTGGCCTTCATGATGCTGGTGGAGGAGGGCGCCGTAGCCCTGGACGACCCGGTGTCGCGCTTCATCCCCGAGTGGAAGGACCTGGCGGTCTTCTCCGCGGGTACAGGCCCCTACCTGACGACCCCACCGGCGCGGCCCATGCAGATGGTCGACCTCCTGCGCCATACCTCCGGCCTGACCTATGGCTTCCAGACCCGGACGAACGTCGATGCGGCCTACCGCAAGCTGAAGATCGCCGACGCGCACGGAGACCTCGACTCCCAGGGCTTCGTCGACGCCCTCGCCCGCCTGCCTCTGGAGTTCTCGCCAGGCGAGGCCTGGAACTACTCCATCTCGACGGACGTACTGGGCGTCCTGGTCGAGCGGATCTCTGGCCGGTCCTTCCAGGATTTCCTGGCGGAGCGGATCTTCGCCCCCCTCGGCATGGACGAAACTGGCTTCAGCGTCCGCCCGGACCAGGCCGCCCGGTTCACCGCCTGCTATGCGCCGACACCCCAGGGCGGACTGACCCTGCAGGACGATCCGGAAACCAGCGCCTACCACCGCACGCCCCGGTTCCACTCCGGCGGCGGGGGCCTCGTCTCCACCGCCGACGATTACATGAAGTTCTGCCGGATGCTGGTGAACCGCGGCGAGCTCAATGGCCACAGGCTGATTGCGCCCGCCACCCTGCGGCTTATGGCGTCCAACCACCTGCCCGGCGGCCAGGATCTGACCATGCTGTCGAGGTCGCTGTTCTCGGAGGCGACCAACGCCGGGGTAGGCTTCGGTCTCGGCTTCGCCGTCACCTTCGACCCGGTCCGGGCCATGCTGACCTCGAGCCCAGGGGAGTACTACTGGGGCGGCGCGGCCTCCACCGCCTTCTGGATCGATCCCGTCAAGGATATCGCCGTCGTCTTCCTGACCCAGCTCATGGGCTCGTCCACCTACCCCATCCGCCGGGAACTGAGGACCCTGGTCTACGCCGCCCTGATGGAGCCCTGACGTCAGAGCGTGTCGACGCGGGGTGGAGCGACCACCGGCCTGCCGGCGTCGCCGGAGCCCGGGGCGAAGGCGGCGAGCAGGCTGGACTTCCGCCAGTTGCCCCACCGATACCAGGCGAAGGCGAGGAGACAGGAGGCGATTGAGCCGACGGGGAAGCTGATCCACACCGCATCTGCGCCCAGCCAGGGCTGGAGCAGGCTCGCCACAGGAATACGGATGACCCACATGGCGATGATCATCGAGATCAGCGGCGGCCAGACTGAACCTGTCGCCCGGACGATTCCAGACAGGATGAAGCTCATGCCGAAGGGGATGAAGCCCCAGAGAACGAAGTAGTTGATGTGCTGGGCGATCGGGATCGAAGCGCTGCCTTCCGGAAGGAAGAGACGCGGAGCGAGAGGCCCCGCCGCATAGATGAGCAGGATCGGCACCGCGCTGAGGAGCACTGCATAGATCAAGCCGGTCTTCGCGACCTGATCGACCCGGTCCATGCGGCCGGCTCCGACGTTCTGGGCCGCCATGGAAAAGACCGCCATGCCAAGAGCCATCGCCGGCATCTGGACGTAGGCCCACATCTGCATCGCCACCCCGTAGGCCGCGGCCGTGGTGGACCCGTAGCTGTTGACGAAGCTCGTCATGGTGAGGGCCGCGAAGGACATGATGAACATTTGCAGGCCCATGGGCAGGCCCTTCATGACCAGGGTCCGGATGATCGTCAGGTCGGGGATCAGGTTGCCGAACTCGCCGGGTCGCGGGATCAGGATCGAGTTCCGGCGGTGCAGCCAGAAGATGATCGACGCCAGCGTGATCCCTTGGCAGATCAGGGTGGCCGAGGCCGATCCGGCGATGCCGAGCTCGGGAAAAGGGCCGAAGCCGGTGATCAGCATCGGATTCAGAACCACCTCCATGGAGATGGCCATGAGGGCGAAATAGAAGGGAGTCCGGGAATCCCCCGTACCCCTCTGCGCCATCTGAACGAAGGAGAAGAAGTACATGATCGGGATCGCCAGGAAGATCACCCGCAGATAGGTGATGGCGTCGGCCCGGGCGTCCGACGGCGTTCCCATCGCCGTCAGGATGTAGGGCGTGGACAGGACGCCCGTGATCCCGACCAGCACGGAGATTGCGGCGAAAAAGACGATGCAGGTGCCGACAACCTTCTTGGCGAGAGCCTGATTGCCGGATCCAATCGCCTGACCGATCAACAGGTTGGCGGACATCGACACCCCGAACATGGCCCCCATCATCAGGAAGAAGACCTGATTGGCGTTGGTGGTGGCGGTCAGGGCGGCAGGCCCCAGCTCGTGGCTGACCCAGAAGGCGTTGGACGTCCCGCTCAGGGACTGAAGGACATTGGTGCCAAGGACCGGCAGAGTGAAGGTCACAAGGGTGGGGCCTATTGGCCCCGCTGTCAGGTCCGGCATCCCCGGTCGACGGCCGGGTCCGAAGCCTCCGGGCCCTCCGGGCGCACCCGAACCCCGGGGCGGGCCCTCGCCAGCTCCGCCCGAGGGGCTCTCGCGTCCGGCGACCGAAGCCTCCATCTCCCGGTGATTCCCTGCTTTACGGGTCCGACATCCTCCGGAAACCCGCCCCGGGGCCTCCCTGCAGCCGGGTGGCCCCTCGACCGACTCCACTCTAGGCCTCCGCGGCGGGGGTCTCAAC
>JBJTEN010000004.1:0-3589 GCA_046092925.1 Phenylobacterium sp.
GAGGAGACGCGCCTCCCCCGGGAAGTCCGGACTTAAAGGAACTGGGCGAGGACAAAGACCCGGGAGAAATCACCGGCCCGGGCCTCGGCCTCATGGACCCAGAAGTAGAGACGCCCGTTCTGGATCCAGTCAAAGCCCGCCGCCGGATCGCTGTCGACCTGCAGGAGCAGCCGCCAGTCGCGCGCGGCGGCGAAATCCGCCGGGGTCGGGTCTTCGTCGCCGAGGTTGCGGATGTCGCCGCCCCGGGCACTGGCGACGGCGCACTGGCTGTCCAGCACGTCGCCCGGGCGGTTGCCGGGATAGCCGCCGATCTGGTGAGCGGGCTCCGGCGACAGGAAGCCCAGTATGGCGGCGTCAAGGGTCCGCTCCTCGTCGCGGGTCAGGCGCTTCCAGTCGATGTCGACCCGCTCGTCGGCGTGCGAGATCCTGGACTGGAAGGTGAGGGGGAAGGGCGCGATCCGGCTACGGGGCTTCAGGTCTGCCGGTGGAGAGAGCGGCGGCGCGTCACCGGTCTCCCAGCGGACGATGCAGGCCCCCGGCTGTTCCGGCTCGAAGTCCTGCGCCCGTATGCCCATGTCCAGGAAGACGTGTAGCCGGCCCCCAGCAGGAAGCCAGTCCGGTCCGCCTGCAGCACGGATCTCCGCAAGGTCCATCCGGGCCAGGTGGGCCATGGGGTGGCCACCGAACCGGGGCCAGTCGCCGGTGATCTCCGGCGCCCCTCCGAACCGGGTCTGTCTCGCGCCGCCGGGAACCAGGTGAAGGCAGGGTCGGGCCTCTGCGTGGATTCTGTCCAGAATGGCCTGGACCCGTTCGGTGGGTGGAGGGATCTCCTTTGGCTGGCGCGCGAAGAGTTTGCTGAAAAAGCTGAGTACGCCCGCCATCTTGAAGTCCTCCGGGATCTGGCCCCATCAACCCTGAGCTTCCACTTTGGTCGAAATACGACGGTGCGCCAGCCTCATCTTCCTCGCGAGGCCGGCTCACGGGTGTTCTCCACCGCGTCGCCTGTCCGCGCCGCAACCGCTGTGGGCGCGGCCTTCTGCCAGTCGGTTGTCCCGTACCAGATCCGCCGGATGGGGTCGTAGCGGGGCTTGCCCGCCCAACTTCCATGCAGGCGCCTGTGCACCTCCTTGGGAAGCACCTTCAGGAAGGCATAGTGGTTCCGCCAGTCCTGGACCGATCGCCCGATCCCGTTCAGCGGGATGGAGTGGTGGATCTCCATCCCTGGGCCAGAGAGACCCGCCCTCTGAATCTTCTTGGCGGAGGCGCCAGCTGTCACGGAGCCCGTCTTCAGGACGCCGATGCCCAGGCGTGCCGCCTTGACGCCCTTCGCGGCGGGGCCCAACGGGGTGAGGTCGGCGATGGCCATGGCCGCATTGAAAGCGGCGCCCCCAAGGTCGCCCTTCTGCAGGTCCGACGCCGCGTCCCAAGCGGGCCCCACAACCGGGATGAGGGACTCGAGGGCGTTTGGCTCACGGATCCTCGGTATCTCCTCCAGGATCTGCGGGGGCGCCCGGTCGAGGTCCCGGTAAGGACCGATGCCGAAGTCTTCAGCGTCTCGGAGCCGGCGGATTCGCGCCATTTCAAGGTCATAGAGTTCGCCCTCGGGATCGGGAACATCCTGTGGCTGGCCCTTTGGCATCCTTGCCATCTGGCATCTCCATCTCAGTGAGTTCCACCGTTCTCGGCGTGCAAGCCTTCTGCGGGGATGCTCCCGATCTCTCACGGAGTTTCCAGCGGCCCAAACAAAACAGGAACTTTTCTTTCCGCAAGAACACGGTCCCGCCGTGGCGGGCAGGAAAGAAGCAATTGTAAAGGGATGATGGTCGGAGTGGCAGGATTTGAACCTGCGACCCCCGCGTCCCGAACGCGGTGCTCTACCAGACTGAGCCACACTCCGACTAAGGGGCCGGCTTATAGATGACCAACTTGCCGGTCGCAAGCGAGGCCGGGGCGTTGCATCGGATCAGCCCTTGGGCTATTCGGACGCCCTCGCGCGGCCTGTCTGCGTCGCCGTTCCTGCTGGGGAATGGTGTAATGGTAACACAGCGGTTTTTGGTACCGTCATTCTAGGTTCGAGTCCTAGTTCCCCAGCCACTCCTCCCCGCCCGAAACGCCCCGAAGGCCTGGACCTCAGGGGGCTCAGGACCTCAGGCCCCCGACAGCCCAGATGGCGAAGGCGTAATCGAGGGCGGTTTCCCTGAGTTCATCGAATCGTCCCGACGCTCCTGAATGTCCCGCCTCCATGTTCATCTTGAGGAGGATCGGCCGGCCGCTCGTACTGGCCGGACGCAAGCGCGCCACCCATTTGGCAGGCTCCCAGTAGGTGACGCGGGGGTCCGACAGGCCGCCGGTCGCAAGGATGGCGGGATAGGGCCGAGGAGCGATGTTGTCATAGGGGCTGTAGGCGGCGATCTGGTCGTAGGCCTGCGGATCGGTGAGCGGGTTTCCCCACTCGGGCCACTCCGGGGGCGTCAGCGGCAGGGATTCGTCGCTCATGGTGTTCAGGGCGTCCACGAAGGGTACGGCGGCGACGATCCCTGCGAACAGTTCCGGACGCAGGTTGGCGACGGCGCCCATCAGTAGACCGCCGGCCGATCCTCCATAGGCCACGGTGTTCTGCGGCCGGCCATAGCCCTGGCGGTGGAGATGCTCGGCGCAGGCGATGAAGTCGGTGAAGGTGTTCATCTTGCGCTCGCGGCGCCCATCGAGGAACCATCCTCGACCCTTCTCCGCGCCGCCCCGGACACAGGCCCGGGCCCAGATCCAGCCCCGGTCCACCAGGCTCAGGGCGCGGATGGAGAAGCTGGCCTCCTGGCTGATGCCGTAGCTGCCATAGCCATAGAGGAGGAGGGGCGCCGACCCGTCCAGCTTCTGACCCTTCCGCATCAGGACAAAGACCGGAACCTCTGTCCCGTCTGCAGCCCGTGCGTTGAGCCGGCGGGTTTCATACCGCGCCGGATCGTGGCCTGAGGGGATGTCCTGGGTCTTCACCACCGTACGGATTCGGGTCGACATGTCGTAGTCGATCCAGGACCGGGGCGTGGTCATGGAGTTGTAGACGAACCGAAGGACATCGGCCCCGTACTCAAGCCCCGGATCGAGGGTGAGGGCGAAGGCCGGCTCATCGAAGGCCACGGTGTGCTCGACGCCATCCTCGCCCCGGATCACGATCCGGTTGATGGCGTCAGCCTTCTCCAGCCGGACAAGCCAGCGCCGGAAGGCGAGCACGCCCTCGATCAGGACGCCGGGCCGATGCGGGACGAATTCGCGCCAGGCGGCCCGGCCCGGAGAGGCCTCAGGCGCCGTGACCAGCTTGAAGTCCTGCGCGCCATCGGCATTGGTCCGGATGACGAAACGGTCGTTCCAGTGCTCAAGGTCATAGAGCATCCCCTCGCGGCGCGGCTCGAGGGGGACGGGCGCCGAGGTCGGCCGTTCCGCCGGAATAAGTAGGACCTCGCTTGTTTCCTGGTTGCCGCAGGAAATCAGGATGTAGCGGTCCGAGGCGCTGCGCCGGACGCCAATGAAGAAGCCCTCGTCGCGCTCGGTGTAGACGAGGACGTCGTCCGCGGAAGTTCCTCGGACAGGCCGC
>JBJTEN010000005.1:0-9120 GCA_046092925.1 Phenylobacterium sp.
TTCCTCAGGGTCCAGTCCCCGAATTTGCATAGCGCCGCTCGTCATCGTTCTCTCCGCCACGTCTGCGGCTGGTAAGTTACGAAGGGAGGCCTATCGGTCAAGCTTGGCTCAGGCGTCCTTCCATCGACTACCGCGCGACCAGCGGCGGGCCCTGCTCCGGGCAACTGCCGCCCAAAGAGCCGAGCCACCGTGGAGCTTTGCCGGCAGGCCCGGGCGCATTTCACGCACTTTCTGGAGTGGCGGAGCCAAGCCCTCATACTTGGCCTGCACGGTGGGGCGGACACCTTGTCACAAACTTCCGCAGCCGGGCGGGGGGGGCGCTTCCGATATCCTGATGCGTACAAGCAGGGGCGCCGTTCGCATGCAAGACTGAGCCACCGGTCCTGAGTCCGCTTGGAGGAGGCGCTCCGCCGGATGGCCGCGCCAAGCAGATCTGAGGCGGCGCGGCCCGGGTGCCGAAACGATGCGAAAACAAGCGTGTCTGGCGATTGGCGGCGGGCGCCCCTAAGAAGCGCCCGCCTCTATTCCCGCGCGGGGTGCGTCATGCCGATTCCGTTCATCGACCTCCAGGCCCAGCGACTGCGTCTGGGCCAGCCCCTTGAGGACGCCATCCTGAAGGTCGTCCGTTCGGGCGCCTGGATCATGGGCCCGGAGATCGCCGAGCTGGAAAAGGCCCTGGGCGAGTTTGGCGAGGCGCCCTTTGTCCTGACCTGCGGATCGGGCACGGAGGCGCTTCAGCTTCCCCTCATGGCCTGGGGGATCGGCCCCGGCGATGCGGTCTTCTGTCCCTCCTTCACCTTCGCGGCGACGGCCGAGGTCATGCCCCTGGTCGGCGCCTCGCCGGTCTTCGTGGACGTCCGCCCCGACACCTTCACCCTGGACCCGGAGAGGCTCGAGGCTGCGATCGTCGCGCTGAAGGCCGAGGGGGTCCTGACCCCCCGCGCCATCATGGGGGTCTGCCTGTTCGGCCAGCCGGCGGACTATCGGGCCCTGGCGGACATCGCCCGCCGGCATGGCCTGAAGCTGATCGCCGACTCCGCCCAGGGGTTCGGATCCACCCTGGACGGCCATCACCCCATTCACTGGGCGGACGTCGCCACCACCTCCTTCTTCCCGGCCAAGCCCCTGGGCGCCTATGGCGACGGGGGGGCGGTGCTGAGCAAGGATGCGCGGCTGCACGACCTGCTGGTCAGCCTGCGGGTTCACGGCCAGGCGGTGAAGTCCGACGTCGAGGGGCGGACCTTCGAGCACGATCCCTAGTACCTGCACATGCGGGTCGGCATGAACAGCCGGATGGACACCCTGCAGGCCGCCGTCCTCCTGCAGAAGCTCACCATCTTCGCTGATGAGATCGAGGCCCGGAACCGGGTGGCGGACCGCTACGCCGAGGGGCTGGCCGGGTTCGTGGAGTCCCCCGTGGTGATCCCGGGCGGCCGCAGCACCTGGGCCCAGTACACGGTGAAGTGCGCCGACCGCGACGGTCTGGCCGCGCACCTCAGGGCCGCCGGCGTCCCCACCGCGGTCTATTACCCTCTCCCGCTGCACCGCCAGGGCCCCTATGCAGGCTATCCCGCCCCCGGCGGCCTGCCTGTCACGGAGACCCTCTGCCGACAGGTGCTGAGCCTCCCCATGCACCCCTATCTTGAGCCTGAAGCCCAGGACGCCGTTGTCGAGGCTGTGCGCAGCTTCAGGGCCTAGATCATGTTCCGGGAGGCCGGCAGACGCGCGCACCTGCGTGTCTCAGGCGGCGGCCCCTCGTCCTCAGCCCGCAAGGGCGGCGGCGTCCAGGGCGGCGAGGTCGGCGCCGCCGGCCATGACGCCCTCGGCCACGCCCGGCGCCTGGGCCAGGACCTGGTCTGCGAAGATCCGGGCGAGGGCGGCGCGGGACTCGGCGAGGGCGGGCGCCCGGCTGCGGGCCAGCACGGCCTGTCGCGCCAGCATCCAGCCGCCGATGACGTCGCCGGACAGGCGCAGGAAGGCGGTGGCGCCGGCCAGGGCGTCCGGGCCGCGGTTCTGCTGCATCCAGGTCGTGGCGGCGGAAAGGGCGGCGATCCCGGTCTCAAGCCGGCGTCCGACCCCCTCGAGCCCGGCTTCCCGGCCCAGGGCGGCGGCGGCGGCGGCCATCTCGGCGCACAGGCCCGGCATCAGGGCGCCGTCCATCATGGACAGCTTGCGGCCCGCCAGGTCGACGGCCTGGACGCCGTTGGTGCCCTCGTAGATCGGCGCGATGCGGGCGTCGCGGTAGTGCTGGGCCGCGCCGGTCTCCTCGATGAAGCCCATGCCGCCGTGCACCTGCACGCCCATGGAGGCGACCTCGACGCCGATGTCGGTGGACCAGGCCTTGGCGATGGGGGTGAGCAGCTCCTGCCGGCCGCGGGCCAGGTCCCGGGCGGCGGCGTCGGGGGCGAGGCGGGCCTGGTCGGCCAGGACGCCGGTCAGCAGGCAGATGGCCCGGGCGGCCTCTACCTTGGCCCGCATCAGGGCCAGGCTGCGGCGAACGTCGGGATGGCCGAAGATCGATTCCCCGCCGAGGGCGGGCCGGCCCTGGACCCGGTCCTGGGCGTAGGCGAGGGCCTGCTGCAGGGCGCGCTCGGCGATGGCCACGCCCTGCACCCCCACCTGCAGGCGGGCGGCGTTCATCATGACGAACATGTGGGCCAGGCCGTTGTTCGCCTCGCCGACGAGCTCGGCCCGGGCGCCCTCGAACAGCATGACGCAGGTGGGCGAGCCGTGGATGCCCAGCTTGTGCTCGATGGAGGCCGGGCGCAGGGCGTTGGCGGCGCCCAGGCGGCCCTCGTCGTCGATCAGGCGCTTGGGGGCCAGGAAGAGGCTGATGCCCTTCACCCCGGGCGGAGCGTCGGGCAGGCGGGCCAGGACGAGGTGGCAGATGTTGTCGGCGGCGTCGTGGTCGCCCCAGGTGATGTAGATCTTCTGGCCGGTGATCCGGTAGCCGCCCTCGCCGTCCGGCTCGGCCCGGGCGGTGACGGCGGCGAGGTCGGTACCCGCCTGGGGCTCTGTCAGGTTCATGGTCCCGGTCCACTCGCCCGAGACCAGCCGCGGAAGGACCAGGCGCTTCTGGCGCTCAGTCCCGTGCAGGGTCAGGGCCTCGATGGCGCCCTGGGTGAGCATGGGGCAGAGGCCGAAGGCCATGTTGGCGGCGTGGACCATCTCGAAGACGGCCAGCTCCAGCACCTTGGGCAGGCCCTGGCCGCCGAACTCCGGGTCCGCCGCCAGCGAGTTCCAGCCCTGGGCGGCGAAGGCGCGGTAGGCTTGGGCGAAGCCCGGCGCACCGGTGACCACCCCGTTCTCGAACCGGGCGCCGATCCGGTCG
This sequence comes from Phenylobacterium sp., assembly GCA_046092925.1. Lineage (GTDB taxonomy): Bacteria > Pseudomonadota > Alphaproteobacteria > Caulobacterales > Caulobacteraceae > Phenylobacterium. The sequence continues at coordinate 3,332 of JBJTEN010000005.1, forward strand.
CCGTCCCGGTTGAGGGGCGCGAGCTCGGCCTCGGCGAAGGCGGCGGCGGAATCGAGGACGGCGGAGACGGTCTCGGGGTCCAGTTCCGGATACCCGGCGGCCATCAGGTCCGGCAGGCCCGCCGCGGCGAGGGCGAGTTCGAGGCTCTGGAGGGGCGCACGGAAGGACATGGAGGGGCTCCGGGTCGAGGGCTTCCGGCTTGATGGCGCCCCGCGCGGCGGGAAGGCAACCCCTTTGCGGCGGTTGACCCCGGCCATGAGGCGGGTTAGCCCTGAACCTGCGTCAAGTTCTCCCGAAGGGGAGATGAAAAGGGAACTCGGGTGCAAGGCCCGGGCTGCCCCCGCAACTGTAAGCGGCGAGTCCGCGCGTCACGAGGCCACTGGCCGGGAACCCTCGGGAACCAGGCCGGGAAGGCGACGCGCCATGGACGGTGACCCGCGAGCCAGGAGACCTGCCTGACGCCGTCGTCATCCGACGGGCCGGGGTGCGCCTGGAGGACGGGGTCTCTCCCGACCGACGACAGACTGGACCGGTCCGCGCCCGCGGGCCGGAAACGCCTGTTGCGGCCGCCCCGGCGGTCGCCTGTCGCTCGAAGGAGGGCGCCATGAGTCTTGCCATTCTGGCCGGGGCGACAGCCCTGGCCGTCACGCCGCCTGGAACCGCCGTCGACCCCCTGGTGGTGGTGGCCAACCGCACGCCGGTGGCCGCCGCAGAGAGCGGCCGAAGCGTCACCGTCATCCCGGGGGAGGCGATCCGCGACCGCCAGGCCCTGGTGGTCTCCGACCTGCTGGCGACGACCCCCGGCGTGGGGGTCACCCGCAATGGGGGGCCCGGCGGCGTGACGGCGGTCCGGATCCGGGGCGCCGAGGCCGAGCAGACCCTCTTCGTCATCGACGGCGTGCGCCTGAACGACCCCTCGGTGATCGGCGGGGCCTACGACGCCGCCAACCTCCTGGTGGGCGACATCTCCCGGATCGAGGTCCTGCGCGGCGTCCAGTCAGCCGTCTGGGGCGGGCAGGCCATTGGCGGGGTGGTCAGCCTCGAGACCCGCCTTCCGTCGCCGGGAGCCTTCTCCGCCGAAGGGGCCGCGGAGGCCGGCGGCCTCGGGACCTCCTACCTGCGCGGCGGGATCGGCGGGGGAAGCGGCGCCCTGGCCTGGCGGCTGGCGGCGGACGCCTTCGCCACCGACGGGGTCTCGGCGGCCCGGACCGGGACCGAGCGGGACGGCTACCGCCGGACCGGCGCCAGCGGGCGGCTGACGGCCGACCTCGCCCCCGATGTCCGGCTGGACCTGCGGGCGGTCTGGTCCGACGCCCGCAACGCCTTCGACGGGTTTCCCGCCCCCGCCTACGTCTTCGCCGACACTCGCGAGCGCGGCCGCACGCGCGAGGCCCTCGGCTACGCCGGCGTGACCTTCCCCTTCGCCGGCGGGCGGGTGAAGAACCGCCTCGGCCTGGCCCTCACCGACACCCGGCGGCGGACCTACGATCCTGACCAGGCGGTGACCGACCTGACCTTCCGGGCCGAGGGGCGGGTGAGCCGGCTGGAGTACCAGGGCGAGGCGCAGCTAACCCCGGACTGGCGCCTGACCTTCGGCGCCGAGGGCGAGCGCAGCCGCATGCAGATCGCCTCGCCCTCGCCCTGGGACCCCCAGCCCCAGCCCCTGGCCCGCTCGACCGGGGTGGATTCGGCCTGGGTCCAGGCCCGGGGCAGCCCGGGCCGCGACCTGACCCTGACCCTGGCCGCCCGCCTCGACCGGCATGACGCCTTCGGGAACCACGGCTCGGGCCAGGCGGCTCTGGCCTGGCGGCCGGGCGGCGGGGCGACCGTGGTGCGGGCCAGCCTGGGACAGGGCTTCCGGGCGCCCAGCCTCTACCAGCTCTACAGCGAGTACGGGAACGCCGCCCTGCAGCCGGAGACGGCCCTCGCCTGGGACCTGGGCGTCGAGCGCCAGGCCGGCGACCTCCGCCTCTCGCTCACCCTCTTCGGACGCCGGACAGAGGATCAGGTCAACTTCGCCGTCTGCACCGGCGACGGGGATCCGAACTGCACGGGCGGCCGCTTCGGCTATTATGACAACCTCGACCGGACAACGGCGACCGGCCTGGAGGCGGCCGCCTCCGGCCGGCTGGCGGGCTTCGACATCGACGCCAGCTACACCCGCACCCGCGCCCGCCTGGAAGGCCAGAACGGCGCCCCCGACCGGGACCTGGCGCGGCGACCAAAGGACATGGCGGCCCTCGACGTCAGCCGCACCCTGCTGGGCGGGGTCCGGCTGGGCCTTGGGCTCAGCTTTGCGGGAGAGAGCCTCAGCGACCTCTGGGGCGGCCCGCAGCTGAAGTCCCGCCTGACCGCCAACCTGAGGGCGGAAGCGCCCCTCGGCGACCGGGTCTCCGTGTACGGACGGATCGACGATCTCACCGATGAGGCGCCAGAGACCGTCCGCGGCTATGGTTCACCGGGACGGACGGCCCATGTCGGGCTGAGGGCGCGGTTCTGACCATGGCGGCGGGACGGACAGGGGCGATCAGCCGCCGGATGGCGGCGGCGGGCTTTGCGGTGGCGGCCGGCCTTGGGGTGGCCCCGGCGGCGCCCCGGCGGATCGTCTCGCTCAACCCCTGCCTCGACGCCCTGCTGGTCCACCTGGCGGACCGCCGCCAGATCGCCGGGATCAGCCGCCTGTCCCGCGATCCTCAGGGCTCCACCATCGCCGGGATCGCCGCCACCCTGCCGGTGGCGGGTGAGACCGCCGAGGAGGTCCTGCGGCTCCGGCCAGACCTGGTCCTCGCCAGCACCCACACCGCCCTCGCCACCCGCCGGGCCCTTCAGCGCCTGGGCGTCGAGGTCGTCGCCTTAGGCCCCCCGCCCACGGTGGATGAAAGCCTGTCTCAGGTGCGCCAGGTCGCCGCCCGGGTCGGCCACCCCGCGCGCGGCGAGGCCCTCGGCGTCCGGATCACCGCCGCCATGGACGGCGCCACTGCGCGGGGCGCCAGGCGGCCCGAAATGCTCCTCCTCCTCTCGGGCGGACTGGCGGCCGGCCCCGGCTCCCTCCCGGACGACCTGCTCCGCCGGCTGGGCATCGCCAACGCCGCGCCACGGCTGGGTCTGACCGGCTGGACCCCGGCGCCCGTCGAAGCGCTTCTTGCAGCGCCGCCGGAGGTCCTGGTCCGGGCCGGCGGAGCACGCGAAGCCGGTCGCCCCGACCGGATTACCCGCCATCCCGCCCTGGACCGGCTGGGCGGCCGGGTCCTGACCGCCGAGATCCCCGAACGGCTGCTGTTCTGCGGCGGCCCCTCCCTGGTCGAAGCGGCGACCCGGTTGGCGGCGATCCGCGACCAGGCCCTGGAGCGACGGGCATGAGCCGCCGCGCCGCCGTCATCCTGGGACTCTCCGCCCTGGTCCTGATCCTGTCGACCGCAAGCCTCCTGGTGGGCCGCACCGTCCTGCCGCTGGGCGACATGCTGGCCAGGCCGGAGGATCCGCTGTGGGCGATCCTCCTGGAGCTGCGCCTGCCCCGGACCCTGCTGGCGATCCTGATCGGCGCCGGCCTCGGCCTCGCCGGAGCCGCACTCCAGGGTTATACTCGCAACCCCCTCGCCGATCCCGGCGTGCTGGGCGTCTCGGCCTGCGCCGCCCTCGGCGCTGTCCTGACCCTCTGGCTGCCCTTCGCTTTTCCCCCGCTCCAGCCCCTCGCCGCCATGGCGGGGGCGCTGGCGGGCGTGGGCCTCCTCCTCAGCCTGTCCGGGGGGGCGAGCTCCGTGACCGTCTTCCTGCTGGCCGGCGTCGTTCTGAACACCATTGCCGGGGCCGGGGTCGCCCTGGCCCTGTCCCTGGCCCCGACCCCCTGGGCGGTGAACGGGATCATCGACTGGCTGATGGGGTCCCTCTCCGACCGGAGCCTGGAGGATGTCGCGTTCGCCGGGCCCTTCATCCTCGCCGGCGGGGTTCTCCTGGTCCTGACCGGCCGGGCCCTCGACGCCCTGACCCTGGGTGAGGCGGGGGCGGCGAGCTTGGGGATCGACCTGTCCCGCACCCGCGCCCTGCTGGCGGCCGGGACGGCCCTGGCTGTCGGCGCCGGAGTCGCCGTGGCCGGGGTGATCGGCTTTGCGGGCCTGGTGACGCCTCATCTCCTCCGCCCCCTGGTCGGCGCCCGTCCCAAGGGACTGCTCTGGCCCTCGGCCCTCGGCGGGGCCGCGATCGTGCTCGCAGGAGACCTGGCGGTGCGGGTGGCGCCCTCGGTGGCGGAGGTCCGGCTGGGCGTGGCCATGGCCTGCCTGGGCGGTCCCTTCTTCCTTTTCCTGCTCCTGTCCCTGCGCCGGAGGATGGCGTGAGCGGCGTGCTGGAAGCCCGGGGCCTGACCCTGAAGCGCGGCCGGCGGGAGATCCTCGCCGGACTCGACCTGTCGGTTCGCGCGGGCGAGGTCACAGCCCTGGTCGGGCCCAATGGCGCGGGCAAGTCGACCCTCCTGGCCGGCCTCTGCGGCCTCCTGGCGCCCGCCGCGGGCGCGGTCCGCCTCGATGGCCAGGACCTCTCCGCCCTGCCTCCCAAGGCCCGGGCCCGGCGGATCGGCTTCCTGCCCCAGGCGCCAGAGATCGCCTGGCCCCTGGAGGTGCGCATCCTCGTCGGCCTGGGCCGGACCCCACACATCGGCGCCCGGGGCCTGTCGGCTGCGGACGCCCGGATCATCGACGCCGCGCTGGAGGAAGCCGGAGCCGCCGACCTCGCCGAACGGGACGCCTCCACCCTGTCCGGCGGCGAGCGCGCCCGGGTGATGATCGCCAGGGTGCTGGCCGGAGAGCCCGACTGGCTGCTGGCGGACGAACCCCTCGCGGGCCTCGACCCCGGCTGCCAGATCGATGCGGCGGACACCCTCGTTCGGCGGGCGAGGGCCGGTTGCGGCGTCGTTCTGACCCTGCACGACCTGACCCTCGCGGCCCGGATCGCGGACCGGGTCCTCGTGCTGGCCGGCGGGGGCCTGCTGGCCGACGGCCCTCCGGAGGCCGCCCTCGCCCCCGACGTCCTCTTCCGCGCCTTCGGGGTCCGTACCGCCCTGCGGCGGGAACCGCAGGGCCTGTGCGTGGACATCCTGGGACGTTGACCGGACCGCGGGCGGCGATCCGGGGGTGATCAGGTGATCTTTCGCACCGCCAGGAGCCCGGCGGCGCCGAGCCAGAAAGGACCCGCAACACCGGCGATCAGGGGGATGAGGTTACCGCTGGTCCCCATCGACAGACCGAAGAGTTCAGCCGACGACACCAGGTACAGGAAGCCGATCCCCACCCCGATCCAGCCCAGCAGGACGGGCAGGCGCCGCGAGGAGACGATGGTCGATCCGACCAGGACAAACCATCCCCCGCCCAGAATGTTGACGGCGATGTCCTCCGTCGTCGTGTTCAACAGGGTGTACAGCATCTGGTAGGTCGTGAACGTCGCCTGGGTGGCATCCGGATCGGCGCCGGGCTGCGAGGCGGCGAGGAGGGTGGGCGTCAAGGTGATGAGAGCCGCCCACCAGAGCGGCCTCAGCGGAAGGGACGCCCAGACCAGGCCGAGGGCGAAGTCCCGGCGCCAGCCCGGCTGGCTCTCACCCTGAAACGTGGCCGTAGTGATGATGAGCATCATCGGGACGGCGACCAGATAGCCGACCAGCGCCGCCATCATGGATGTCTGGAGGACGGCGCCGTTCTGGTTGAGGAAGGCCGCCACCTCGGACGAGGCGGCGCCCTCGAGGCTGAAATAGTCGAGGACCGAGAGCATGGTCAGGCCATAGGCGAGGCCCAGAAAGCCTGTCA
>JBJTEN010000006.1:0-6060 GCA_046092925.1 Phenylobacterium sp.
TCGCCGGGCCAGCATCACGTCGAGTCGCACGACAATGGGCATGGGTCAGACGATTGAACGGTTGTCGCGGTCGATCCGCACCGCCTCGGCGATCAGCGCGGCGACGGCGAAAAATGACAGGCAAATCACCAGGAGGAGAACATCCGTCATCCTCAAGGTGACCACCACTCCGTGCGGGGCTGTACTCGCAAGCGATCCCAGTGTCGGCGCCGCGACGACGATGAACATCGATCCGCTCGCCAGCGCCGCAAAGCGATAGAACCCGGTCACGATCTTGCGGGTGAAGGGAAAGCCGCGTTCGAGGGCGGCGAGCACGCGTTCGAGCTGCAGCAGGGCGCCAAACAGGCCCATCGCCCCGAGAAGCATCGCAGCGCCGACCGTCGCGTTTCCGCCGGTATCGGCGCGGAGGACTTCAATGACGGGGTTGGAGAGCCTGAGCCACATCGCGAGAAAGAGTGCGACGAGAATGAGCGCAAGGCCCTGCACAACCCGCCGAACCCGCCGCACCGTCGGCGCGCCGGACCATTGAGCCTTCTCCATCTTGACATTCCTTTATGTGAAACAATAAAAGTTTGTTGAGAAGAAGCTTGCATGCCCGGCGCGCCCTGCGTCAAGGGTCACGCGCATGCACGGAAAGAGTGGAGATCAGAATGCGTGAATTTGTCGTCGCGGGAGGTTTCTTCCTGCTGGCGTTGGCCCCGTCAGTGGCGGTGAACGCCCAACCCGCACCCGCGGCGGTCGAGGCGCGGAGTGACGCCGCCGAGATCGGTGATGTCATCAAACGCTTTGACGCGGCGATCCGCGGGCAAGATCTTGATGCGCTCAAGTCTCTCTTCCACGGGAACACGATCAGCTGGCGCGCAACCGGGCATCCCGCCTCTCGCACGTGGATCGAGAAGGCGACCAATGCCCCTGTCGCAGCGCTCGAAGACCAGGGAGCTCACCAGCTCATCGGCGCCCCGGAAATGAAGGGCCTGGCGCTTGCCGAGCGGTTTGGTCCACCGACGATCGTCAGCGACGGACAGCTTGCGACAGTGACCTTCCGCTACGCTTTCACGGAGGACGACAAGGTCACCAACTGGGGCGCGGAGAGCTGGCAGATGATCAAGGGTGACAGCGGTTGGCGGATCGTAAACCTGCTCTTCTCGTACAATCTGCAGAACGTTGCGCCGATGCCCCTCGACCACCTGAAGTGAGGGCGGCGCCCCGTCGGGCGCCAAACCGTCTGCAAAGACGCCAGGCGTGTCCTGCTGACCCGACCCGCCTCTCCGGGCCCTGAGAGCCGGCTTGGGTGTTCACCGAACCGGGGAGGACCATCCTGAAGATCGGGATCGGCTCCCTGAGGTCGCAGGGCGGAGCCTTGATGCGGGCAATACGCTCAAGACCGACCGGAGGATCGCCGCCCTGGCGCTCCTGGCCACAATGGGGGGCCGTTCACGCCGGCCCGGAGCGCGTGGAGCGCCCTGACCTGAAAGGGTGGCGAGGACGTTAGGCTCTACTTAACAGCGCGGGGGATAGGGTCCGATTCCTGCGGGACAACTTCCCGTTGTAGGCTGCAGAAACGCCCGCCGCGAGTGATCCAGTATGAAGCAAAGCGCCTCACAGCTCATTGAGCTGGCCCGGGACAGGTCCGGGGAACGGCGTCGCGAATTGATGCATCGTGTCGCGGACATGTACTTTCAGTTCGGGCCGCGCGCTGACGATCCCGAACTGGATCTGTTCGACGAGGTTCTCAGCCAGCTCGCCCAGGAGATGGAGAGCAAGGTCCGCGCCGAACTCGCCAATCGAATGGCCCTGGCGCGGGTGCCCCCCACGGACCTGATCCGGAATCTCGCCCTCGACGAGACCATAGATGTCGCAAGCCCGATCCTTCAGCTTTCGAGGGCCCTCTCGGAGGAGGATCTCCTGGAGGTGGCCCGCACCCGCAGCGAGGCTCACCTCAAGGCGATCGCGAGGCGCTCCAACCTTCCGGTCAGCGTCTCGGGGGTGATCATCGAACGGGCGGAGGAAAGCACGCTCGAAATTCTGCTCGCCAACGCCTCGGTCAATCTGTCCAGAGAGGCGCATGAGAGGCTGGTGGACAGGGCGATTGAGCATCCCGCCCTGCAGTCGGCCGTCGTTCGCTACGCCAAGCTGCCTGTGGACCTCCTGAACGAGATGTATTTCCAGGTGGAGTCGCGGATGCGCACCTTCATCCTGCAGCGCAATTCCCAGATCAAGCCGGAGGAGCTGGATGAGGCCCTTCGCCAGAGCCGGGATCGGGTCGCCACGCGCAAAAAGCCTCTGCCCGACGACTTCGCCCGCGCCCAGAAGACGGTCAAGTCCTCGGAAATCCGCGGAAGGATCAGCCCGAGCTCCCTGGTCGGCTTCCTGCGGAGCGGCGATGTGACCGCCTACCTTATCGCGATTTCGCGACTGGCGGGCGTGGACTTCGAGACCGCCCGGAACATTTACGAGCGGCGCGAGCTGGACGCCCTGTCCATCATCTGCAAGGCGGCGGGCTTCGACCGCGCCATCTTCATCACTCTGGCGGTGCTGGTGCTCGGCCGGGAGAACAACCCCATGGGACGCGCCCGGGAGTATGGAGAAATCTACGACGCCCTGCCCCGGGAGGTTGCGAAGCGGACTGTCCGCTTCTGGGCCGAGCGCAGGGACTGATCGGCGAGGTCAGGGCTGGCGACGCACGAGCCGGGCATAGTCATCCATCAGGCTCAGGGAGATGTTCCCGGGGGTGAACCTGTACTCGCCGATCTCCGAGACCGGGGTCACCTCGGCCGCTGAGCCGACCACGAAGCATTCGGAAAACCCGGAGAGTTCTTCGGGAAGGATGTGACGCTCGACCACCTCGAAACCCTTGGCCCGGGCGATGTCGATCACCGTTTGCCGCGTGAGTCCGTTGAGGAAGCAGTCCGGCGTCGGCGTGATGAGCACGCCGTCCTGGACAAAGAACACGTTGGACCCCGTGCTCTCGGCCACATAACCCCGGTAGTCGAGCATCATTGCGTCGGTGTAGCCCGCCTTCTCGGCGGCGTGCTTCGACAGGGTGCAGATCATGTAGAGGCCAGTGGCCTTGGCGTGCACAGGTTCGGTATCGGGCGAAGGGCGACGGTACTTGGCCCAGCACATCCGGATACCCTTCGCCTTCTGTTCCGGCGAAAAGTAGGAGGGCCAGTCCCAGACCGCGACGGCCACGTGAATCTTCGTGTTCTGCGCCGAGACGCCGATCATCTCGGACCCCCGCCAGGCGATCGGCCGAACATAGGCGTCTTCCAGGCCGTTCCGCGCGCAGGTGTCCTTGCAGGCCTGATCGATCTCGTCCACCGTGAAGGGGATTTCGAAGTCGAGGATCTCCGCAGATTTGAAGAGGCGCTCGGTATGCTCGCGGAGCTTGAAGATTTCGCCTCCATACATGCGCTCACCCTCGAACACGGCGGACGCATAGTGGAGGCCATGGGTCAGGACGTGCACCTTCGCCTCGCGCCAGGGGGTAAACTGGCCGTCGAGCCAGATCCAGCCGTCGCGGTCATCAAAGGGAACGAGTGACATTGGAAACTTTTCTCCTCTCGAAGGCCGTCCCTTACAAACCCGCCGGGGTCCGTCGTCAATGGTCTAGACCGGACCGGGCCCGGATAGCGCCGGGATGAGTTCGTCCGTCTCCGACACGCCCCGGCACCTTCTGGTGGTTGATGACGACGACAGGATCCGTGAACTCCTGCGCGCCTTCCTTCGACGCCGGGGATTCCGCGTCTCGGTCGCCGCGGGGGCCGAAGCCGCACGCCGTCTTCTTGACGCCCTTGATTTCGACCTCGCCATTCTTGACGTCATGATGCCCGGCGAGGATGGCCTGTCCCTTGTCGCCTGGCTTCGCAGCCAGCCAGGGCGGACAGGCAGACTGCCGGTCCTCATGCTGACCGCGCGGGGCGACCCTGAAGACCGTATCGAGGGTCTCCGGCGCGGCGCTGACGACTATCTGCCAAAGCCCTTCGAACCCGAAGAGCTCGTCCTCAGGATCGAGGCCATCCTTCGCCGGGTCGCCGAGTCGCCGGGCGCCGTCGGGCCGGGCCTGAGCCTTGGCCCCTGTGTGTTTGATCCCTCCCGGGGCGAGCTGACACGGGAAGGACGGCCCGTCAGACTGACGGAGGCCGAGGTGAGCCTGTTGCGGCGACTGGCCCGGGACCCCCATCAGCCGGTCGAGCGAAGGGAACTCATCCAGCCCGATGTCGATCCCGCGGGCCGGGCGATCGACATCCAGGTCACCCGGCTGCGGAGAAAGATCGAGGCGGATCCGAGATCTCCGCGCTACCTCCAGACCGTCCGCGGGATCGGCTACCTTCTGGCGCCGGACTGATGGCGACCCCGGCTCCGGCGTCCGCGGCCTGGCGCAGGCTCCTGAAGCGCAGCCTGCCGGCCACTCTTTACGGGCGCACCTTTCTGATCATCGTCCTGCCGGTGGCTCTCATGCAGTTGGCGGTGGCGTGGGTGTTCTTCGACGCGCACTGGCGGACCGTCACCATGCGGCTGTCCGAAGGCCTTGCGGGCGATATCGCCTGGGCGCTGGAGAGCTACGAGGATGACCCCTCGCCCGCCGGCCTGGCCAGGACGGCTGGCCGCGCGGAGAGGTCCATGAGCCTTTCCATCGCCTTCCTGCCGGACAGGCCACTGCCTGAAACACGGCGGCGGAGTGCGCTGCCGGCGGTGGACTCCTCCCTCCGGCAGGCGCTGTCGTCCCGGATCGACGCACCTTTCTGGTTCGATACGACGCGGTATCCCGCCTATGTGGATATCCGCGTCGCGGCCCGGGGCGGAGTGCTGAGGGTCCTGGCCCCCAAGGAACGCGCCGTCGCCACCCAGGGAGCCATCTTCCTGGGCTGGATGGCCGCAGCGACCCTGATCCTCACAGGCGTCTCGCTATTGTTCATCCGCAACCAGGTCCGCGCCATCGAACGGCTCGCCCAGGCGGCGGAGGATTTCGGCCGCGGTCGGGACGCACCGGCGTTCAAGCCGCACGGGGCCCGCGAGGTTCGTCAGGCCGCCCACGCCTTCCTCGCCATGAAGTCGCGGATCCAGAGACACATCGAGCAGCGCACCGCGCTGCTGGCCTCAGTCAGCCACGACCTCCGGACGCCCCTGACCCGGCTCAGGCTCGAACTCGCCCTCGCAGATCCAAGTCCCTCGATCGGGGCCATGAAGCAGGATCTGGCGGAAATGGAGCACATGATCGATGAGTACCTGGCCTTCGCCCGTGGCGAAGGCGGCGAACAGGCGATGGACCTGAACCTTGCGGCGCTCGTCGAGGAGGCTGCGGACGGGGCCCGACGAACCGGGGCGAAAGTGTCCGTCTCCGCTCCGCCGCAGGCGTCCTTTCACGGTCGTCGCAGCGCCCTCAAGCGCGCCCTGGCCAACCTGATCGGCAACGCCGCCGTGCACGGCCAGGAGGTTCGGGTCGAGGTCGAAGCGACCGCGTCCGGCGTGACCATCCGGGTGGACGACGATGGGCCCGGCATCCCGCCTGAGCGTCGCGAGGAAGCCTTCCGGGCGTTCAACAGGCTGGACCCTTCGCGAAACCAGAACGCCAAGGGCGTGGGACTTGGGCTGGCGATCGCCCGGGACGCCGCGCGCGGCCACGGCGGGGATGTGCTCCTGCAGGACTCTCCGCTGGGAGGGCTGCGCGCCGTCCTGCGACTGCCCGGGGCCGCGGGAAATTGACCTTGCGGGAATTGCGGACGATACCCAGGGGGAAACCTGCAGGAGATCCCATGACGCCCTCCAAGACAGCCTTCATCGCCAGCATCGCTCTGGCGCTTTCCGCCAGTGCGGCCTTCGCAAGCACCTCGCCGGTCGGCGTATGGTACACGCAGGACAAGCAGGGAAAGGTTCGCATCGCGCCCTGCGGCGACAAGCTGTGCGGCGTCATCATCTCCGGCCGGGGCACGGATGGGAAACCCGCCTCCGATGCACGGGACGAGGCCAACCCCAACCCCGCCCTCAGGAGCCGCCCGATCCTCGGACTCCAGATCCTGCGCGACTTCAAGCCCGCGGGACCGGGGCGCTGGGCGGGCG
>JBJTEN010000007.1:0-15082 GCA_046092925.1 Phenylobacterium sp.
GAGCGCCCCCACCGCCCCGGTCGCCATGCCCTTCGATCTGCTGGGCGGCGAGTCGGGCGTACGCCGTCTGGTCGACGCCTTCTACGACCTGATGGAAACCGACCCCGACGCCGAGGGCGTCCGCGGCCTGCACGGAGCGGACCTCACCGTCTCCCGCGATCGCCTCGCGGACTGGCTCAGCGGCTGGCTGGGCGGGCCCCAGGTCTTCCCCCAGCGCCACCCGGGCCGCCCGTGCCTGATGTCGGTCCACCATGCCTTCGACATCGGCCCGCTGGAGACCAGCCAGTGGCTCTCATGCATGCGCCGCGCCCTGGAAAGCTCGGAAGCGCCGGCGCCCCTGCAGCGCGCCATGCTCCTCGCCTTCGGGCGGATGTCGCAGGGGATGCGGCGACGCTGACGCCTTCGCTCTTGCCCGCCGATCCAAAGGGGGATGAGATGCAGGCATGGAAGTCCGTCGCCTTGCGCCCGTCCTGCTCGTCCTCGGCCTAGTCGCCGCGGGCCCCGCGCCCACGCCCCTGAACGTCAAGCCCGGGCTCTGGGAAACCACCGTGCGGTCGGAGTCGCGGGGAACCCCGTCCATCCCGCGCGAAGTGCTCAATCAGATGCCGCCCGAGACGCGGTCGCAGGTGGAGGCCATGCACAGGTCCGGCGCCGCCGGCAACCTGCTCCCGCCGCCGCAGACCGAGGTGGAGCGCAGCTGCGTGACGGCGGCCGACCGGCATCCCTTCCTCCCGGTCGACAACGCCGTGTGCACGATCCGCGTCATCACCTCGACCGCCTCGGTCCTCCAGACAGAGGCCCAGTGCAGGTCGGAAGTGGGCGTTGAAAGCCGGGTCTCCTCGCGCATCGAAGCCCTTAGTCCCGATCGGGTCACCGGGACGAACACCATGAGGTCAGGTGATGGTCAGGGCATGACCCTCACGACCCGCCTCGAAGCCCGCTGGATCAGCGCGGACTGCGGCGAGGTTAGGCCGGTGAATGCTGGAAGGTCTCCTTAAGGGGGTAGCGAGGGTCTCTCGAGATTAGGCGGATACCCTCACAGCAGTTTTCGCCCATTGTCTCAGCATGGAGGTGCTTGGACTGCAGGCTGCATGGATGACGGCTTTCTGCAGGACAAGGACTTTGATCCTTGTTCCCGACGCTGTCGCAGGGCCTTCCTGGATGGATTACTCCAGGTACATCGCCTTCAGCCGGCTCAGCTCCGCCGGACCGATCCCAGCCTCAGCTTTGAGATAGGCGGCGACCGACCCCCACCGAAGATCGATTTCGTCCAGGGCGTAGGCGAGATAGCCCGTTCCCACGCTGTCCTTGAGCGGTTGGGGCGTCAGGTACTTCGGGTCCTTCTGGTACTGGGCGAACACCGCGGCGCCGGGGTTGGCGGCGATGAGTTCCGGGGTCAACCTAGGCATCTCGTTCTGCGGCTGACGATAGGTCGTAGACAGGTGATAGTCCTCCATCACCGTCTTCACGGGCACGCCGAGGGCGCGCAGAATCAGGGCCGTGGCGAAACCTGTCCGGTCCTGGCCAGCCGAGCAGTTGTAGACTACCGGCCCCTCATTCCGGAGAAGGCTGGCGAACAGGATCTTCATCTGGGGCGCAAGGAGATCCGGAAAGCCGCGATAGACCGTCTCCCTATCGGGAACTCTCCCGTTCTGCTCCAGGGCCATCGCCCCGATGGAGTAGCCCACAGTGGCGTATGGGACGCCTTCGATCCGCGAGGGCGCCAACACCCGCTCTTCATTTGAACGCAGGTCGATCATCTGCGTGAGACCCAGGTCGCGTACCCGGCGAAGATCATCTTCGGTCAGCAAGGGCGTCGCCCCGGAACGATAGATCCTGCCCCACCGGACGGTCCGGCCATCGGAAGTCCGATAACCCCCGATATCGCGGAAGTTCGACCCCTGGGTGAGGGGCAGGATGCGCTCCGCGACGCGGACCGACCCGCCGTCTTTGACATCCACGAGGAGAAAGTAGGGCCGGCTGATCAGGTCGGCCGCCAGTTCGTGCCGTCCGTCCCCGTCATCGTCGGAAACCAGCTGCATCGCCTCCTTCGAAGCGTCTGGCCGGTCTGCGACATAGACGTCGACGGGGCCCTGGGCCGACCAGGTCACCACCACGCGGTCGGCCGAGGTGCGCTCGACCTTCTCGGAGGCCACTCGAGCCTGTGTGTCCGGGGCGAAGAGGACAAGGGCCAGGGGCCCGGCGAGGATGACGGACCGCAACATGGTTCTGGAACTCCTGGGGTCAGTAGCGGAACGAGACATCCAGGCCGTAGGTCCGGGGCTCGTTGAACAAGCCGAACACGCCCTGGGCCGCCGCCGCCGCAGCGCTCCGGTAGAAGACGTGGGAGTCGTCGAAGAGGTTTCGCGACCAGAGACTCAGCTCCATCTGGACCCGGTCTCCGACGGGAATGTCGCCCAGCGCCAGCCTGCCATTCCAGACCCGCGAGAAGTCCGAGAAGGTGGCCTCGCCCGAGGACCCGCGGTAGCCATCGGCCAGGTTGGCGTCGAGGTGCGCCCTCAGGGTCATCTCGCCGATGGGGCGCGTGTAGCTGATCGAGGCGCTGAAGGCGTTCTTGGGCGTGTAGACGATGTACGCAGGCTGCAACCGGCCGCCGGCGAAGGGGTTCGCCGTCTGGGGCAGGCGGCTGGTCGTGAAGGCGTAGCTCGCCGACAGGGTGAGACCAGAGAGGGGCGCAATGGTGAAATCCACCTCGAGGCCCTCGATCCGGCCCTCGCCAGGGGCGTTAACGGTCTCGATCGTGCCCCTGTTGCTGTTGTTCAGATTCACCGCAGAGAAGTCGATCTGGATGTCGGTGTATTCTGTCGTGAAGGCCGCCACGTTGAGGCGGGCCCGCCGATCCCAGAATTCACTCTTCACACCAGCCTCAGTGGTGGCGACCTGCTCGGCTCCAAAGGCCCTGTAACTGACCGAACGGGAATTGGCCCCGCCCGCCCGATAGGCGGTTCCCCACTTTGCGTAGATGCTGGCGGTCTCGGTCAGGTCGAAGAGGGCCGAGACCGAGGGGTCGAAGCGATCATCCTCGAAATCGAAGGTGAAGGCCGTCACCGCACCGTTCACCCGGGTCAATTCGCCGTCCTTCTTGTCCCGAGTGAAGCGTCCGCCAGCCGTCAGCCTGAGCCGCCCGTCGAGCGCGGCCGGGAGCCAGGTGGCCTGGCCAAAGAGGGCCGTGCTGGTGGCCCGGGCGGTGCTCGCCCGGTCCGGGAAGGGCCAGCGAGCGCCGGCAAGCAGGCTGGGCAGCCGCGTCGCCGCCGTCCCCGTGGCGTTCCACTGCAGGGTGTTCGGCGTCCAGGCGTCGTCATCCCCCTCCTCGCGATAGTAGTAGGCCCCGACCACATAGGTCAGGTCGCCCAGTGTCCCGAGCGCCTGAATCTCATGGCTCACCTGGTCCTGACGCAAGGACGCTATGCTGTATCTGGCGAACTGTGCGTTCGGGATGAAGACGCCGGCGTGGGCTCCGATGGCGTTGTCGTACTGGCTCTGCTTCACCCGACGGTAGGCGGAGATCGACCGGATTTCGAGGTCTTCGGACGGCGACCAGGAGAGGTGCATGGACCAGCCCTGCGTGCGACCGACACTGTCTTCCTGGGGAACGCCGATGTCCGCCGTCTCGGCCCGGTCCGGCTGGACCTTCACCAGGGGGGCGAGCGCCGGGGAGTTGGGCGATTTGCTGAGTAGCTGGACATAGAAGGGAGAGGTGCCGTCATAGGCTTCGTCGAAGTTGAACCGGGCCTCGAAGTCGTCCCGCGGCGACCAGCGCACGCCCACGTGCACGCCGGCCCGGTCCACCAGGTTGAAGTCCGACTGGCCCTCCATAGGGTTGTCGGTCGTACCGTCCCGTTTGCTGATGATCCCGTCGATCTTGACGGAAAATCCGTTCCACTCGGGCAGGTCCAGGTGGGTCTGCGAGCTGTAGCCGTTGAAGTTCCTCACGCCGAAGGTCTGGCGCAGGCCGAGTTCGCCCGTAGGCTTGCGGGTGACGATGCTTACGGCGCCGCCCGTGGAGTTTCTTCCGAACAGGGCTCCCTGAGGTCCCTTCAGCACCTCTATGCGCTCGATGTCGTAGAGGGCCGCGCCGAGGCCCTGCGAGCGGCCGAGGTAGACCCCATCGATGTAGACCCCGACACCCGCATCCCGGCTCGGTTGATTGGCGTCAAAGGGGACTATGCCGCGGATGCCGACGGTGAGCGCGGAGGTGCGGGAAAAGAAGGGCGCGATCCGAAGGGAGGGAATACCGGTCGTAAGGTCCGCGAGGCTCTGAATCCGCCGGTCAGCCAATTGTTCCGCGCCCATCACGGAGGCCGCCACAGGGGTCTTCTGAAGGTTGGTCTCCCGCTTCTCAGCGGTGACGATGACCTCCGAGAGCATGCCCTCCTCAGTCGCGTTCTCGGCAAGGGCAGGCAGAGCGCAGGCCCCAAGGGCCATGGCGGCTGCGCCTGCGAGCAGGATGGGGCGACGGGCGTTCGGGAGTCGGTGAAGTGACATGGAGCCTCCGGTAGGCCCCTTGCCTGCCTCTCAGACATGTCGCTCGAGTGTCAGTTCCGTTCCTGTCGGGTGACGATCCGGCGACAGTTGCGTGACGGCGCCTGAAGACCGCCTTTGCTTCACTCCACCCGCTGATGCAGCAGGTGGTGGGCGGGCGAGTGGTGGTGTGCGCAGTCCTGACGTCAAAGATCTCCCAATAGCGAGAATTGTTCTCCGTTTGTTCTTGACTATCCGGTGGGTTCGTAGCATGGTTTGACTCGCGCCGCCGCGGCTTGGCCGGTCGCGAGCGCTGCAATCACAACATGGCGAAGGATGCTCGATGGCGCAGATGCCGAAAGGAGAGCCGCGTTCCGTTCCGGACCCGGCAGGTGAACGCTACGATGAGATGATCAGGCAAGAACGGTTGAAACGAGAGCGCGCTGAAGCCGCAGTCGCTCGACCACCAGTGAGCTCGGTCGGCCATCCTGGATTCGCCGAGTCTCTGATTCCGGTTTGGGGGTCGGGCCGAGAGGCCGTGGCCGATTTCCAGGAGGGGGACTATGCGGGCGCGGCCCTGAACGGAGCGCTCGCCGCCTCTGATCTGTTTCTCGCCGGCTCGATCGTTAAGGGTGCTGCAAAAGGCGGTGTCTACATCGCGCGGAATGCAGCCAGCAAGGCGCCATACTCCTGGAAAAGGGAAGTCCGGCCCTGGATGGGCAAGCAGGGCTATCTGAAGAAGGGCCAGCACGGACACCACTGGGCCATTCCGCAAAACGGCTGGGGCAAGAGCGTGCCCGAATGGGTCAAGAACCAGCCGTTGAACATCAAGGCCATGCCCGAGGGGCCCGCGGGCGCTGAGATGCATGGGCGACTGACGGGTTCCTACAAGGGAAAGCCAAAGTTCAACGCGGTCGAACGGTACGTCCACGGCACACCGACCTGGTCCAAGGTGAGTACGGGCGCCGCTGTCGGTCATCCAGCCGGAGCGGCCAAGGCTCAGTCGGACAAGCGCCGGTGAGCCTGACCTTTCCAGCCCTGGCTTTTCGCCGCGACGTCGGTCGCTATTCCGAGGCGGGACGCGAAAAGGTGGACTATTTTCTCGACCCTGAGGATTTTTCCACCTGCACGTCATGGGACCTGCAGCATGGATCGCGGGTAGGCATGGTATTGGTCGGGCCCGACCTGCAGTGCTGGAAGGTCGTCAGCGTCATCGACCAAGGCGTTGTCGGACCATTCTGGGGCCGACTGCTCCGCTTCCTCGTCCAGCAGAGCGTTCACCGGATCGATCAGCAGGTCGAGGCGCTCGAACCGATGACGTTGGAACAGGTGAAGGACCGCGTGGCCGCGTCGATCCAGGCCAATCCAGACGATTGGCGCGACGATGAGGCGATCGCCGGCGAAGCCGGTCCGCCTCGGGAGGAACAAGAGCTCCTGGATGAACTGGAGGCTTCGGTCCGCGCCGCCGCGTCGCTGCCGCAGATCATCAACGCATTGTCTTCGGAACAGCTTGAGGGCTGAAACGGCTTCGGCGCTTCCAACCCGGAGCGCGCACCCAGTTCGGGTCCTCCGAAGGCGCCCGCCGAGTGACCCGCACGACTTCTGAGGCGCAGCGGCTTGCGCGCCAAGCAAGCCGTGCGCGCCTGTACGCCTCAATCTGTGGCGCAGCGATGCGGCTCAATACGAAGGCGGAAGTCTTTCGCCAGCGCCTGATGAGACCATTCGGCTCGAACGGCGGTTCTCGGGAAGCCGAGCGCAGGGGTGCATAGCCGCCTAACCGACGGACTTCTGGAAGAAATTCGCGGGAAGGGAATTCAAACCGGTTTAGCGGCGGAAGGAATGGTGGATGCGACAGGGATCGAACCTGTGACCCCCTCGGTGTGAACGAGGTACTCTACCGCTGAGCTACGCATCCGCCGGAAGGGTTGCGGCTATAGCCTGCCCGCCTGTGCGCCGCAAGCCGGCCCTGCCGGGTCGCCGGCGCCCCGACCGGGGTGAGAGGTCTGGGATCACCGCTGCGGAAGAAGCTCCAGGCAGGCCGGGACCAGTTCGTCGAAATGGTCGATCAGCCGGTCGGGGCCCAGTTCCCGGACCGGGACCTCCGTATAGCCGAAGCTGACCAGGACCAGGGGCGTTCCCGCCGCTCGCGCGGCGCCGGCGTCGGTTCCCGCGTCCCCCACCATCACGGCGCGGCGCAGGTCGCCGCCGGCCGCCTGCACGGCCAGCTCCAGATGCCGCGGGTCGGGCTTGGGGGCCGGAGCGAGGTCCGCGCCGATCACCGCGTCGAAGTGGCGGGATAGGTCCAGGGCATCCAGGATGGGAAGGGATAGCCGGGTCAGCTTGTTGGTGCAGACAGCCAGCCGGGCGCCCGCAGCCCGCAGGGCCTCGAGGCTCTCGGGCACGCCCGGGAAGGGCCGGGTCAGGTCCGCGCTGCGAAGGTTGTAGTGGGCGATGAACCGCTCAAAGAGGGCCTCCAGATCCGCCCCCTCCACCGCCAGGCCCTGGGCCTCGAAACCGCGCTGAAGAAGCCGGCGCGCGCCGTGCCCGATCAGGCTGCGTCCCTGGTCGAAGGGCAGGGGCGCGATCCCTTCCTCCCCGAGCAGGTGGTTGAGCGTGCCCACAAGGTCAGGGGCTGAATCCACCAGGGTGCCGTCGAGGTCGAAGGCGATGACGGCGCCGGCCAGGGGCTGGGCTGCAGACGGCATGGAGGCTCCTGCGAAGAGGGTCCCGGGACGGGGACCCCACTGGCGGTTTCGGCGAAAGCCGCCATGATTGCAATCTCGCCTGCGATTCCGGGGTTTCCGCCATGACCGCCCGCGCCGCCGTGATCCTCGCCGCCGGGCAGGGAACCCGGATGAAGTCTCCCATCCCCAAGATGCTGCACCGCGTCGGGGGGCGCACCCTGCTCGACAGGGTGATCGACACCGTCCTGGAGACCGGTTGCGAGCGGGTCGTGGTGGTGGTCGGGACGCACAGCCCGGAGGTCCGCCGGCTTGTCGAGGTGCGGCTCGGTCCCGCGGCCGTCGCGGTGCAGGACCCGCCGCTGGGTACGGGTCACGCCGTCCTCGCGGCAGGGCCCGCCCTGGCGGACTTCGACGGCGACGTGATGGTGGTCAATGGCGACTGCCCTCTGCTCCAGCCTGTCGACCTCGACCCTCTCTTCAGCCTCCGCTCGTCAGGGACCGACCTCGGCCTGCTCGGCTTCAGGCCTGCTGATCCCCTGCTTTACGGGCGGATCATCGCCGCGTCCGACGGCCAGGTTCTGCGCATCGTCGAGGCGCGGGACGCCACGCCGGAGGAGCTGTCTGTGCGGGCCTGCTACGCCGGCATGCTGTGCGCGGACCGGACACGTCTTTTCAGCTGGCTCTCGCGCCTGACCAATGCGAACGCCAAAGGCGAGTATTACCTGACCGAGGCCATCGCCATCGCCGCCCCCGATGGCGCGCTGGTGCGGGCGCACTACGCCCCCGAGAGCGCCGTCATGGGCGCCGACACGCCGGCCCAGCTGGCCCAGGCCGAGGCTGTCTTCCAGAACAGGCGGCGGGCGCACTTCCTCGCCGAGGGGGTCGTCATGCCGGCGCCCGACACCGTGCATTTCTCCTGGGACACGAAGATCGAACCCGGCGTCCAGGTCGAGCCCTACGTGGTCTTCGCCCCGGGGGTCAGCATCGCGACCGGGACGGTGATCCGGGCCTTCAGCCACCTGGAAGGCGCCAGGATCGGGCCGGGCGCCCTCATCGGTCCCTACGCCCGGCTTCGTCCGGGCGCGGACATCGGCGAGGACGTTCACATCGGCAACTTCGTCGAGGTCAAGAAGGTCCGCCTGGACAGGGGCGCCAAGGCCAACCATCTGGCCTATCTCGGCGACGGCACGGTGGGAGCGGGGGCCAACATCGGCGCCGGGACGATCTTCTGCAACTACGATGGCTTCGACAAGTACGAGACCCACATCGGCCCCGGCGCCTTCATCGGCTCCAATACCGCCATCGTCGCCCCCCGCTCGATCGGGGCCGGCGCCATGACAGGCTCGGGCTCGGTCATTGTCCGTGACGTTCCCGACGACGCACTTGCCGTGGCCCGGGGCGAACAGAGCAACAAGGCGGGCTGGGCCGCGGCCTTCCGCGCCCGCAAGAGCGCCGAGAAGGCCGCGCGCAAGGGCGAGGCCGGCTCATGAGCGTCGAGGATCAGAAGCGGGCCGCCGGCGAGGCCGCCGCCGCCCTGGTCCAGCCGGGCATGGTCGTGGGCCTGGGCACCGGCTCCACCGCCGCATGGTTCGTCCGAGCCCTTGCGGCCCGCAGGCTGGATGTCGTCGGCGTCTCCACCTCCCGGGCCACCGCCGCCCTCGCAGGAGAGCTGGGGATCCAGGTGGCGGAACTCGGCGAGACCGGCCCCATCGACCTGACCGTGGACGGCGCGGACGAGATCGGGCCGGCCCTGTCGCTGATCAAGGGCGGCGGCGCGGCCCTGCTGCGCGAGAAGCTGGTCTGGGAGGCCTCGCGACGCTGCGTGGTCATCGCCGACGCCGGCAAACGCGTCGCCCGCCTAGGCGCCTTTCCCCTGCCTGTGGAGGTGGTCGCCTTCGGGCACAGGACCACCTTCTACCGGATCTGCGACGCTCTTTCGGAATGCGACATCGGCGCTGCGCCGCGGCTGCGGATGAAGGACGGGGCTCCGGTGCTGACCGATGGCGGCAATGTGATCTATGACGTCGCCTGCGGCCGGATCGACGCCCCGGCGGCCCTGGCCGCGGCCCTGAAGTCGGTCACCGGCGTGGTCGACCACGGCCTCTTTCTGGACCTGGCGGACCTCGCCCTCCTGGCCAGCGACGACGGGGTGACGGAGATCGAGCCCTAGGGGGCCGCGCCTCCGGTTCGCGAGGCGTCACGGCCCCCAACAGGGCCCCGTCAGGGCCTCGCCGCAGGGCCGGCGCCGGATGCGGCCGGCATTCAACAGCGGGCCGATTTGCTCTAGGGTCGAGCCGCCTGCGTCCCGGGGAGCCAGACCATGAGCCAGTTCGACTACGACCTCTTCGTCATCGGCGCCGGGTCCGGCGGGGTGCGCGCCGGGCGCCTCGCGGCGGCCACGGGCGCGAAGGTCGCCGTGGCCGAGGAATACCGCGTGGGCGGGACCTGTGTGATCCGCGGCTGCGTGCCCAAGAAGTTCATGGTCTACGCCTCGGAGTTCCCCCATTACGCCCACATCGCCGAGGGGTACGGCTGGTCCGCGTCCGGGGCGACCTTCGACTGGACGCGATTCCGGGAGGCCAAGGACCGCGAGATCGCACGCCTTTCGGGCCTGTACGTCGCCAACCTGACGCGCGCAGGCGCTCAGATCATCGAGGGGCGGGCCGTCCTGACCGGTCCCAACAGTCTTGAGGTCGCGGGCCATGGGCGGGTGACCGCCGAACGGATCCTGATCGCCACAGGCGGGCGACCCTCCAGGCCGGAGGGGCTGCCCGGGGCCAAGCTGGCCATCACCTCGGAAGAGGCCTTCGACCTGCCGGATTTGCCAAAGAGCATCGTCATCGTCGGCGGCGGCTTCATCGCCGTGGAGTTCGCCGGCATCTTCAACGGACTCGGCGTCGATGTGACCCTTGTCTACCGGGGCGATCAGGTGCTGCGCGGCTTTGACGAGGATGTCCGCTCGCACCTTGCGACCGAGATACAGAGGCGCGGCGTCAAGCTTGTCCTCGGCGCTCATCCCGTGGGGATTTCCGGCCGGGAAGGGGCGCTGGAGTGCAGCCTCTCGGACGGTCAGGTGCTGCAGGCAGAGCAGGTCATGCTGGCCACCGGCCGCCGACCCCATACAACCGACCTGGGTCTCGCGGCGGCTGGAGTTGAAACGGGCCCTAACGGAGAAATCCGGGTAGACGACTGGTCCCGCACCACCGCCCCGTCGATCTGGGCGGTGGGCGATGTCACGGACCGCATCAACCTCACGCCTGTTGCGATCCGGGAGGGCGCAGCCTTCGCCCGAACCGAGTTCTACCGCCAGCCGACGCGCTTCGACCACGAGGCGGTGGCGTCCGCGGTGTTCAGCCAGCCGCCGGTGGGGACCGTGGGTCTGACGGAGGCCGAGGCCTGCGCCGCCTATGCGAACGTCGACATCTACCGATCGCGGTTTCGGCCCATGAAGGAGACCTTCTACGGCGGGCAGGAGCAGGCCCTGGTCAAGCTGGTGGTGGACGCCGACAGCCAGAGGGTCCTCGGCTGCCATGTGGTCGGCCCGGACGCGCCGGAGATCATCCAGATGGCCGCCGTTCCCCTGAAGCTCGGCGTGACCAAGGCCCAGTGGGACGCGGCGTGCGCCGTGCATCCGACCCTGGCCGAGGAACTTGTGACCCTCGGTGAGCCCGTGCCCAAGGCCGCGGCTTGAGCCCCGCCGCCCCGCGCTCAGGGGGGCGCTGGACCGCCGGTGTTCTGGCGGGCCTGCTGATCCTCACCCCGCTCCTTGGCTGGGTGGGCGCACTCGGCTTCGCCCCTGTGGTGGCGCTTGCAGGCCTCCTGACCGCCCCCTGGCTTCACGTTCGCGCCAACGACCGGGCCATGCTCCTGGCGCTCTTCACGGCCTTGGTCTGGGCCTGCGCTTCGATCTTCTGGAGCCCCTGGCGGGCGCCGGATCTCGAGGGACAGACCGGAATCAAGCTGGTCCTGATGATGGCGCTCTATGGCGCGGCGATCAGCGCGGCACGCTCGGTTCCCGAGGTTCGCCTGGCCGGTCTGCTGCGACTTCTGGTTGCCGGCACCGCCGGTCTGGCCGTGATCCTTCTGGCAGAGGCGGCGTCCGGAGCCGCAGGTTACAAGGCTGTCCTGGGGGCGCTGGGCCAGGCGGTCCGACCCGACTACGCCGTGAAGAATGTCGCGCAAGGGCTCTACGTCCTGACGCTCCTGACGCCCCTGGCCCTGGCGGCGACGACGGGGTGGAGCCGGGGACTCCTCGCCAGTCTGCTGTTCGCAGGCGTGGCCGTTCCCGCCCATGTCTTCGGCTATGACGCGCCAATCCTGGCCCTAGGGCTGGGCCTGCTGGCGGCGGGCCTCGTCGGGGCGGCGCCGGTCCTGGGGCCCCGGATTCTGGCTGCCGGCGCCGCAGCCGGCTTTCTGCTGGCGCCCTGGCTCCTTGCGGGCGCCTTCAGGATCGGCCTCGGCTCGCAGCTGGCCGCCACCCTGTCGGAGTCCTGGCGGCTGCGGATCGGATACTGGGAGAGGGCGGTCGACTGGATCGCAGCGCGGCCCCTGACCGGCTGGGGGCTCGACGCCAGTCGCGCTTTCGGACCTGGCATCCAGTTGCACCCCCACAACGCCGCCCTGCAGGTCTGGATGGAGCTGGGGCTGATCGGCGCCGTCGCCGCCGCCCTCGTCTGGGCCGCCGTGTTCAGGGGACTTTCCCGGCCACGCTCCACCGCCCCAGCCGCCGCCGCCTGCGCAGCGGCGACGGCCTACTTGACCTTCGGGGCTGTGAGCTTCGGGGTCTGGCAGGAGTGGTGGCTGGCGCTCGGCGCCGTTTGCGCCCTGGTCTCCATCCTGGTCCTCCGCGCCAGACCTATCGACCTTTCGGGCCATTCCGTATAGAAACCCGCGCCCGCCATTGCGGGCGCGGAGTTACACCATGAGCCCTTCCTGGAGTCCTTCAACCTGGCGGTCCCGTCCCGGCAAGCACATGCCCGAGGACTATCCGGATCCCGCCGCCGTGGCATCCGTCGAGCAGGTCCTGAGGGGCATGCCGCCCTTGGTCTTCGCCGGTGAGGCGCGTCGCCTGAAGTCTCTCCTCGCCGACGTGGAGGCCGGGCGCGCCTTTCTTCTTCAGGGCGGCGACTGCGCCGAGAGCTTCAAGGAATTCCACGCCGACAACATCCGCGACACCTTCCGCCTGATCCTGCAGATGGCCGTGGTGCTCACCTTCGCCGGCGGCAAGCCGGTGGTGAAGGTCGGTCGCATGGCCGGCCAGTTCGCCAAGCCACGTTCGTCCGCCACGGAGACCGTCGGTGATGTCACCCTGCCGTCCTATCGTGGCGACATCATCAACGGCATGGACTTCGACGCCGGGTCTCGGACGCCGGATCCCCAGCGCCTGCTTCAGGCCTATGGCCAGTCGGCCTCGACCCTGAACCTGCTCCGCGCCTTCGCCGGCGGCGGCTACGCCGACCTGCACAACATTCATCGCTGGACCCTGGGCTTTGTCGGCGACAGCCCTCAGGGCGCCCGGTACCGCGCGCTCTCGGAGAAGATCACCGAGGCCCTCACCTTCATGGCCGCGATCGGCGTCACTCCCGAGACCCATCCGGATCTTCACAGGGTGGAGTTCTTTACCTCCCACGAGGCCCTGCTGCTGGGCTTCGAGGAAGCCATGACGCGGGTCGATTCCACCTCCGGCGACTGGTACGACACCTCCGCTCACCTTCTGTGGATCGGCGAGCGGACCCGCCAGCCCGACGGCGCCCACGTGGAGTTCTTCCGTGGTATCCGCAATCCGATCGGCATGAAGGTCGGCCCCACGCTTGAAGCCGACGAACTTCTTCGACTGGTCGAAATCCTGAATCCGGCCAACGAGCCTGGAAGACTGACCCTCTACGGCCGCTTCGGTCACGACAAGATCGGCGCCCGCCTGCCGTCGCTTCTCAGGGCGACCCGGTCCGCCAGCTCTCGGGTCGTCTGGGCGATCGACCCGATGCACGGCAACACCCTTCCGGCCGCGACGGGCTACAAAACCAGACCGTTCGACAGGATCCTGTCCGAGGTGAAGAGCTTCGTCGAGATCTGCCGGGCTGAAGGCGTGCATCCTGGCGGCGTCCATCTGGAGATGACGGGGCAGAACGTCACCGAGTGCCTCGGCGGCGCCCGCGCGCTCTCGGAAGGTGACCTCGCGGACCGTTATCACACGCACTGCGACCCGCGCCTGAATGGAGAGCAGGCCTTGGAACTGGCCTTCCTGGTGGCCGAAAAGCTGAAGGAAGAGCGGCTGGCCGAGGTGCTGAAGCAGGCGGTCTGAGTCGCCGCCGCGCGTTCAGAGCAGGTGTTCGATGGGCGCCAGGGCCAGCAGCCTCAGGAGGGCCCTCTCGAGGATGTTGAGGCCGGGCTCCCGTTTCAGGATCTTCTCTTCCCCTGAGCCCGTGTCCAGCCAGACGACGCGACCTTCCTGCGCGCGCAGTTCGTAGGTGCTGGCGCGCGCGGCGATGTCGAGGAAGTCCTTCACGCCCTGCGCGGCTGGCGGACTGCGAAGGACAAGACCCATCTCCGTATTCAGGTTCACCGAGCGCGGATCGAAGTTGAATGATCCCACGAAAATCCTGTCGCCATCCACGGCGAAGGTCTTGGCGTGAAGGGTCGAGCGCGACCTCAGACCCGCGAACTCCAGATCGGGTTCCTCGACAGGCTCGCCGGTAGGCTTGAACTCGAACAACCGCACCCCGCCCTCCAGCAGGTCCCGGCGGTACTTGGAATAGGCGGCGTGCACCGGGGTGGAGTTCGTCGCCTTGGCGGAATTGGTCAGGACCCGGACGTCGACCCCGCGTGAACGGAGCGCCACGAGGCCCTCGACCCAGTCGTCACTCGGGATGAAGTATGGGGAGATCACCAGCAGGGAGGTGCTCGGGGTTCCGATCTCCCGTCGGATCTGTTCCCGGATCGGATCGAAGGCATGCGGCGTATCCGGCCTGGCATAGAGCTTGGTCGGCGGGTCCGAGAACACCAGGGTGGGCGCGGACTGGACCAGGGCAGGGGGTTCGGTCCCCTCCTCGCAGCGAGGCGCAAGCTCCGGAGAAGGATCCTGGAACGCCCTGGGCCGGGCGGGAAGCGGCTCGATTGCGTCCAGCGGCGCGGCGAGGGGGACGTTCCAGTATAGATCGAAGACGCCTGTCAGGTCCGCCACCACCGGGCCCTCGACCTTGACGTCCAGGTCGGCGAACTTCACCTCGCCCTGCCGGAAATAGACGTCGCCGATGTTCCGGCCGCCGATGATCGCCGCACGGTCATCGACGATGAAAGACTTGTTGTGCATCCGCCTGTTGAGCAGGCCGAACCGCAGGAAGTAGTCGATCCGGCGGCCCAGCCCGCGGTGTTGCGAGGCGTTGACATAGCGGATTTCGACCCCCGGCGTCCTGCGCAGGGTGTCCAGTCTGGGCTTGGCCTCGTGGGACCCATAGTCGTCGAGAAGCAGACGGATCGCGACGCCCCTGCTCGCCGCCGCCTCCAACTCGCGGATCAGGCCCGAGCCGGTGATGTCCGGGGTCAGGATATAGGTCTGGATATCGACACGGCGGGTGGCGGACCGGATCAGCGAGATCCGGCTGCAGTAGGCGTCCTTGTTGGAGGAGAGGGCGCGGAAGGCGGAGATCGGCTCCGCCGGCCCCGCCGGTTCCGCCCGGGCTCCCGCGGACCCGACGATCAAGGCGGCTGCGAGGCCTGCGACCACCCGACCTGCGAGCGAAGGCGTGAAGGTCACCCTGCCTCTCCCCGGGCCCTGGGGCCCTTCTGCGGCGAACACCCGCCGACAGGAAAGGTTGCAGGAATCCGGTCCCGGGGGAAAGCCCTGGCGGCTGCGGTCTTGACCTGGCCGAAGCCGGACGGTTCTAGAAGCCATGCTCTCCGTGATCACTCACTCCGGC
>JBJTEN010000008.1:0-11352 GCA_046092925.1 Phenylobacterium sp.
ACCCCGCCCATGCAGAAGATCGCTGTCGTCGCCGCCGGAGGAACCGGAGGCCATCTCTTTCCGGCCCAGGCTCTCGCCGAAGCCCTGATCGCCAGGGGATGGCGCATCGTCCTGGCGAGCGACGAGCGCGTGGCCGCCCTGGCCGAGAGCTTCCCGGCCGAACAGAGGATCGGCCTGTCCGCACGAAGCTACCGGCCGGGCGACCTCATCGGCCTGGTGCGCGCGGGCCTCGCCATTCTCGCCGGCGTGCTTCAGGCCCGGGCCGCCTTCCGGGAGATCCGGCCGGACGTGGTTGTCGGCTTTGGCGGTTACCCCTCGGCGCCGGGCCTGCTGGCGGCCCTGAGCCAGAACCGCCCCACGGTCCTGCACGAACAGAACGCGGTCATGGGCCGCGCCAATCGGCGCCTCGCCGGTCGGGTCCGCGCCGTCGCCTGCGCCTTTCCCATTCTCGAAAAGGCCCCCCCGGGGGTGGCCGGGCGCGCTGTGGTCGTGGGCAATCCCGTGCGCGCCGAGATCCGGGCCATAGCCGGGACGCCCTATGCGCCGCCCGGGGAGACGGGTCCGATTCGCCTCCTGATCACCGGGGGCAGCCAGGGGGCCCGGCTCCTCTCAGAGCTGATGCCCGCGGCCATCGCCGCCCTGCCGGAGCCTTTGCGCCTGCGCCTCGAGGTCCAGCAGCAGACCCGTCCGGAGAGCCTCGAGACCGCCCGCCGGATCTATGCCGACGCCAATGTGAAGGCCGAGATCGCACCCTTCTTCCGGGACATGGCCGGAAGACTGAAGTCGGCCCATCTGGTGATCGGGCGATCCGGAGCCGGGTCGGTCTGCGAGTTCGCCATTGCTGGCCGCCCGGCCATCCTCGTCCCCCTCGCCATCGCCCTGGATGACGATCAGGGTCAGAACGCCAGGGTCATGGCCGAGGCCGGGGGTGCGGTTGTGGCTCGCGAGGACCAGCTGACCGTCGAGACCATGTCGACGGCCCTCGTCAAGCTTCTGGGCAGTCCGGACCGCCTGTCGCGGATGGCCGCGGGCGCGGCGAGCCTGGCCCGTCCGGATGCAGCCGAACGTCTTGCGGATCTCGTCGAAGCCGTCGCGGCCGAGGGACGGGGCCGATGAACCGGCGCAGGCCCACGCCTTTCGAACTGGGGCCCGTCCACTTCGTCGGCATCGGCGGCATCGGGATGAGCGGCATCGCCGAGATCATGCTGAGGGTCGGCTATACCGTGCAGGGCTCGGATGTGCGGGTCAGCGCCAACACCGAGCGGCTGGAGAAGCTCGGTGCGCGCATCTTCATCGGCCAGGAAGCCGGGAACCTCGAGAACGCTTCGGCTGTGGTCTATTCCACCGCCATCCGACCGGACAATCCCGAGCTGGTCGAAGCCAGGGCGCGTCGTCTTCCCCTGGTCCGCCGGGCGGAGATGCTCGCCGAGCTGATGCGCCTGCAGTTCTCCGTGGCGGTCGGAGGCACCCATGGCAAGACGACCACCACATCCCTGGTGGCCGCCCTCCTCGACGCCGGCGGCCTGGACCCGACCGTGATCAATGGCGGGATCATCAACGCCTACGGCGCCAACGCCAAGGTGGGCCAGGGCGACTGGATGGTCGTTGAGGCCGACGAGTCCGACGGCACCTTCCTGAAGCTGCGGGCGACCTGCGCGGTGGTCACCAACATCGATCCCGAACACCTGGATCACTACGGCTCCTTCGACGCCGTCCGGCGCGCCTTCCGCGAGTTCGTCGAAAGCACGCCCTTCTATGGCTTCGCCGCCATCTGCACCGACCATCCCGAGGTCCAGGCCATGGCCGCCCGGGTGGAGAACCGGCGCCTGGTCACCTACGGCGTCAATCCGCAGGCCGATGTCCGCGCCGAGCGGATCGAGATGGGGCCGGAGGGATGCCGGTTCGACGTCGTGATCCGGCCTGTCGACGGCCCGCCCCTGAGATGGGACGGCCTGAAGCTGCCCATGGCGGGCCGCCACAACGTGCTGAACGCCCTTGCCGCGATCTCGGTGGCCCGGGAGCTGGGGGTCGGCGAGGACGCGATCCGTCAGGGGCTGGCCGGGTTCGGTGGGGTTCGGCGGCGGTTCACGACGACCGGCGTCGTCGGAGGCGTGCGCATCGTCGATGACTATGGGCACCATCCTGTCGAAATCTCAGCCGTCCTTTCGGCGGCCCGCGCCGTGACGTCGGGGCGTGTCGTGGCGGTGGTCCAGCCGCACCGCTATTCACGGCTGAAGGACCTGTTCCAGGACTTCTGCTCCTGCTTCAACGACGCCGACACGGTGATCGTCTCAGACGTCTACGCCGCGGGCGAGACGCCCCTGGCCGGCGCCAGCCGGGAGGATCTGGTCGAGGGGCTGAAGCGCCACGGCCACCGCCGGGTGCTGGCCCTCCAGGGGCCCGACGCCCTCGCCACACTGGTTCGCGCGGAGACAGGCCCGGGCGATCTGGTGGTCTGCCTGGGCGCCGGCGACATCACCGCCTGGGCCTACGCCCTCCCGGCGCAGCTGGAGGCCTTGGGATCGTGACCTGGCGCGATCGTCTGCCCGCAGTCCGGGGCCGGCTGCTGCGCGACGAACCCCTGGGCCCGCTGACATGGCTGAGGGTTGGCGGCCCTGCGGACATCCTCTTCCTGCCGGCCGACGAGCCTGACCTCGCCGCCTTCCTCGCGGCCCTGGATCCCGCCGTGCCTGTCACGCCCCTGGGCGTGGGCTCCAACACCCTGGTCCGCGACGGCGGGGTGGACGGGGTGGTGGTCCGCCTCGCCGGCAGGGCCTTTGCCGGGATCGAGCGGGTGGGCGAGCGCCGCCTTCTGGCCGGCGCCGGCGCCCTGGACGCCCAGCTGGCGCGCGAGGCCGCGACCGCCGGGTTGGCCGGGAGGGAGTTTTTCCGCGGCGTGCCCGGGTCGGTGGGCGGGGCCCTTGTCATGAACGCCGGGTGCTATGGCGCGGAGACGGCCGACGTCCTTGTCGAGGCCCGGGCGGTGACCCGGGACGGGCGCATTGTCTTGATCCCCGCCGAGGAGATGGGTTTCAGCTATCGCAGGTGCGCCCGGGCGGCGGCGGGGGACCTGATCTTCACCGCCGGTCTCTTCGAGGGCCGGCCGGATGATCCGGCGGCCATCAGGGCGCGCATGGATGAGATCACGGCCCGGCGGGAGGCCAGCCAGCCCATCCGGGAAAAGACCGGGGGCTCGACCTTCAAGAATCCCGAGGGCCAGTCGGCCTGGAAGCTGGTGGACGCCGCAGGCTGGCGGGGCAGGGCCTTTGGCGGCGCCATGTTCTCGCCCCAGCACGCCAACTTCCTGATCAATACCGGCGAGGCGACAGCAGCCGACCTGGAGGGCCTGGGCGAGCGCGTCCGCGCGGATGTCGAAGCCCGGACCGGCGTCCGGCTCGATTGGGAGATCCGGCGCATCGGGCGCAGGGCCCCCGCCGCTTGACAGGCGCCCGCGTCCGCGCGAGGGCCGGTCGCGCTGTATCCCCGGAGCCCGACAATGCCGGACGCTGACTCCCGACCTCTGGCTGGCCGCCATGTGGCCGTCCTGCTGGGCGGCCTGTCCTCGGAGCGCGAGGTCAGCCTGGTTTCGGGCGCCGCCTGCGCCGACGCCCTCGAGCGGCTGGGCGCGCAGGTCACCCGGATAGACGCCGGCCGTGATCTGGCTCAGGTCCTGGCCCGGCTGAAGCCCGATGTCTGCGTCAACGCCCTGCACGGGTCCTGGGGCGAGGACGGCTGCGTCCAGGGGGTACTGGAGACCCTGGGCCTGCCCTACACCCATTCCGGCGTCCTGGCCTCGGCCCTGGCCATGGACAAGACCCGCGCCAAGGCCGTGCTGGCGGCGGCCGGCGTCACCGTCCCCGGCGGCGGCCTCTATGACCGGCGCGATGTCGCGGAGGGTCACGTTCTGAGCCCACCCTATGTGATCAAGCCCAATGCCGAAGGCTCGTCGGTCGGGGTCTTCATTGTCGGGGCCGGCGCAAACGCCCCGCCCGAGGCCCTGGCGGCGGAGGACTGGGCCCTCGGCGACCAGGTCCTCGTCGAGCCCTACATTCCGGGGCTTGAACTGGCTGTCGGCGTCATGGATGGCCGGGCGATGACCGTGACCGAGATCGTGCCGGCCAGCGGCTTCGACGACTACGCCGCCAAGTATGCCGAGGGCGGTTCCGCTCATGTGGTCCCTGCGCGGATTCCCGCCGCCGCGGCCGAGCGCGCCCTGCGGATGGCGGAGGCGGCGCACACCGCCCTGGGTTGCGCCGGCGTGACCCGTTCCGATCTTCGTTATGACGACGTTAACGACATTCTGGTTCTTCTGGAGGTGAACACCCAGCCGGGCATGACGCCGACCTCCCTCGTTCCTGAGCAGGCCGCCGCGATCGGTGTGGCGTTCGACCAACTTGTGCTCTGGATCACGGAGGACGCCCATGCCCGCGGCCGTGCGGGGAGGATCATCGGCTAGGCCCGCCGGGCGGGATGCGGCGGCCGCATCCCGGGTGAGGACGCCCGCGCCCGGGACGGGCGGTCTTCAGCCGACGACGATCCTGCTTGCGGCGCTGGGCGTGCTTCTGGCCGCTCTGGTCTTGATTTTCCTGACAGGAGAAAGGGGCGCCCGCCTCGCTTCGGAGACCGGATCGGCCGTGAGCGAACGCCTTGCCGACGCCGGCTTCCGCCTCGCCGCCGTGCGGGTCAAGGGCGCCTCGCCCCTGGCGACAGCCGACATCCTTCAGGCCGCAGGTCTCTACAAGGACCAGCCCCTGGCGAGCATGGACCTTGATGAGATCCGCCGGCGCATCGAATCGGTCGGTTGGGTCCGCGACGTCCGGGTGGTCAGGCTTCTGCCGGACACCCTCCTGATCCAGGTGACGGAGCGGCGGCAGCTGGCCATCTGGCAGGCCGCCGGACGCCGGCAGGTGATCGATGTCCGCGGCGCGCCAATCCCGGAAGCCGATCCGGCCCGTTTTGCGCACCTGCCCCTCGTGGTTGGCGCCGGCGCCAATGTCGGCGCAGCGGACCTGCTTCTGGAGCTCAGCCGGCGGCCGGCCATCCGGTCGCAGGTCGAGGCCCTGGTCCGCGTGGACGGCAGGCGCTGGGATCTGCGTCTCAGGTCGGGCGGGCTGATCCAGCTGCCCGCCGAAGCGGAGGCGGACGCCCTTCGCCGTCTGGAGGATCTGGACCGCGAGTCGGGTTTGATGCGGATCGGCTTCGACCGCCTGGACCTGCGGGTTCCCGCCGTCGTGGCGGTGCGGCCGCGTCCGGGCGCCGCCGCCGGGATGACGGGCCCGGTCGGGGCGGAAGAGGCGTCACAGGGATGATCGGGGGTGTCGGGTGACCATGCTTGAAGCGAGTCGGGAGTCCCGTGACGGTCTGAAGGCGGCCCTGGGCCGGCCTCAGGTCACTGCGGCCGTAGATCTGGGCGCCAGCAAGGTCGCCTGCTTCATCATGAAACCGGATGGCGTCCGCCGGGTCGACCGGACCCTCACCGCGTCGGGCGTGGCCCATGTTCAGTCGCGCGGGGTCCGGAACGGCGCCATCATCAACATCGACGAGGCTTCCGAAGCCGTGGCCCAGGCCGTGGAGCGGGCCGAGAGCATGGCCGAGGTCCGGGTGCAGGGCGTGACCGTCACCACCTCGGGCGGACAGGTCGCCGGCCGCCGGGTGGCCGGGCGGGTTTCACTGGGCGCGCGGCCCATCTCCGACGAGGACCTGGCCCGGGCGATCCGCTCGGCCATGGGGCAGATCAAGCTCCAGGATCGCCGCGCGATCCACATCCTCCCGGTTTCCTGGTCGGTCGACTCCCAGACCGGCATTCGCGATCCGCGCCAGATGTTCGGCCGCGCTCTCGGGGTGGAGCTGCTGGTGGTGACCATCGCCGAGGCGGCCTATCGCGTCCTCGCCACCTGCGTCGAGCGCGCCCACCTGACCTTCGAGGGCGTGGCGGCGGCGCCCTTCGTGTCCGCCCTGGCGGCTCTCGAGGAAGACGAGATGGACCTGGGCGCAGTCTGTATCGACATGGGCGGCGGCTCCACCTCGGCCGCCGTCTTCTCGGGGGGAAGCCTCGTGCACGTGGAGACTGTCCCGGTCGGAGGGCATCACGTGACCTCGGACATCGCCCGGGGTCTGTCCACCTCCTGGGCCGGCGCAGAGCGGATCAAGACCCTGCATGGCTCGGCCATCGCTTCCGCCAACGAGGACAAGGAGATGATCGAGGCGCCGCCGCGCGGCGACGATCCGGGGGCCGGGCCGGTCATCGCGCCCCGTTCCCTGCTCAAGGGCATCATCGCCCCGCGGGTCGAGGAGACCATGGAGCTCCTCCGCGACCGACTGAAGGCCTCGGGCGCGCCGGTCGAGCCGGGCGCGGGACTGATCCTGACCGGCGGGGCCAGCCAGCTCGCGGGGGTCCGTGAGGTCGCCCTGCGGGTCTTCGACCGGCCGGTCCGGCGGGGCCGGCCGCGACGGGTGCCGCACCTGGCCGACGCCGCCTCGGGGCCGGCCTTCTGCGCGGCCGCGGGCGTCCTTCATAGGGCCGCCTTCGGTCCCCGCGAGGCGGTTCCGGCCCGGGCCCTGGTCAATTTCGGCGTGCGCCGAGAACCCCTGGACGCCCGCACCAACCCGGTCATTCGGGCGGCGGTCTGGCTTCGGGACAATCTCTGACCGCTGCGGCGCCGCCCGGCGTCGCAAAACCGTCGATTTTGTTCACAGGAAAGCATGTCCGCGCCTCGACGGACCTCCGACTCGGGCTAAGCAATTAACCCCAGATTAAGGGCGTCAGGGTGACCATTAACCCTGTCGCAGGCCGAGTCCGTCCGGTCCCTCCCGTCGGGAGCCGGGCGACTTGCGACAAGTCTGACGGAGGACGCGAGAGGTCTCATGGCAATAGCACTTTCCGCGCCGCGCGCGACCGAACTCAAGCCGCGCATCGTCGTCTTCGGAGTGGGAGGCGCCGGCGGAAACGCCGTCAACAACATGATCGACGCAGGCCTCGAGGGCGTCGAGTTCGTGGTCGCCAACACCGACGCCCAGCAACTGGCCTTCGCCAAGACGGACCGCCGAATCCAGCTGGGCGTGACCGTCACCCAGGGCCTGGGCGCCGGGGCTCATCCCGAGGTGGGCATGAGCGCGGCCGAGGAATCCATCCCCGAGATCGGCGAGCACCTCGACGGCGCCCACATGGTCTTCATCACCGCCGGCATGGGCGGCGGCACCGGCACCGGAGCTGCGCCCATCATCGCCAAGGCGGCGCGCGAACGCGGCATTCTCACCGTCGGTGTCGTGACCAAGCCCTTCCACTTCGAAGGTCGTCACCGGATGCGTCTGGCGGACAGCGGCATCTCGGAGCTGCAGCGCTATGTCGACACCCTGATCGTCATCCCCAACCAGAACCTGTTCCGCGTCGCCAACGAGCGGACGACCTTCGCCGAGGCCTTCGGCATGGCCGACCAGGTCCTGCACTCCGGCGTCCGGTCGATCACGGACCTCATGGTTCTGCCCGGCCTGATCAACCTGGACTTCGCGGATGTCCGGACGGTCATGACCGAGATGGGCAAGGCCATGATGGGCACCGGTGAGGCCGAGGGCGAGGACCGCGCCCTGATGGCCGCCAACAACGCCATCCAGAACCCGCTTCTCGACGAGGTGTCCCTGCGCGGCGCCAAGGCGGTCCTGGTCAATGTGACCGGGGGCCTGGACATGACGCTTCTGGAGGTCGACGAGGCCGCCAACGCCATCTCCGAACAGGTCGACCCCGAAGGCAACATCATCTTCGGCGCCGCCTTTGACCCCAGCCTTGCGGGCAAGATCCGGGTGTCCGTCGTCGCCACCGGCATGGACGGCGCCTCGATGTCCGTGATCGAGCCGAGGCCCGCCCGTGCGGCGCCCCAGCCGGCTCCCATCCGGTTCGCTGCAAGCCAGGCCGAAGCCTTCACCTCGGAGTATGCGTCTTCCCCGGCTCCCGAGGCGACCGTAAGCCAGCCTTCCCCGGCCCCGGCTCCGGCCCCGCTGGTCGCCGAGGCGGTCAGCCCGGTGTCGGAGCCCCCGCTGTTCGATGACGGCCCGTCCGCGGGACCGGGTTTCCTGGCGCCGGAGCAGGGCGATCTGCTGGCGCCGGCCGCAGCTGCGCCCCTGGCCGCCGCCGCCTCCGCGGAGCCCGAAGCCGGGATTCGCGTCCAGGAGCCGGTGATCAAGAAGATCGTCGATCCCAGTGTCTCCTCGGATGACGATTTCGACGGAATCTTCCCCAATCCGATCCCTGTCGCGCCGGCCCAGTCCCGGCCGACAGGATTCCGCCTCTGGGGACAGAAGCGTCCTGCGCGATACGAGCCGCCTCCGGCCGCGGCCTCGCCCCGGGCCGGCGGCGCCCTGCCGGTCGAAACGCCCGGGGAGGCCCCTGCGCCGGAGGGCGAGAACCTCGACAGTCCGGCCTTCCTGCGCCGGCTCGCGAACTGACGGCCTGACGGTCGCGCCTCGAGAAAGTGGCCCTCCGGATCTTCCGGAGGGCCATCTTCCTTTCAGGGAATCCCAAGGATTCCCGAAGGTTGACCCAAGAAACATTGCGAAATGCATCGTGTTTTGCGGCGCCGCAGCAAAGGGCCTAAGAGCGCCGTGACGGACTGCGTATCCGTCCTGTGTGATCCGGAGCTTCCGTCTTGGCCGATTGCGCGTTTCAGCACACCGTCCGCGCTCCCGTCAGCTTCGAGGGGATCGGGGTGCACACCGGCGAGCGGGCCCGCGTCCTCGTCAAGCCCGCGGCCGCCGACACCGGGGTGGTCTTCGTCCGCACCGACGTTCAGGACCGGCAGAACAGGGTCCCGGTCAGCGGAGAGGCCGTCTGCAAGACCCAGTTGGGCACCGTCATCACCAATTCGGCCGGCGTGACCGTCTCGACGATCGAGCATCTCATGGCCGCCCTCGTAATGGTCGGCGTCGACAACACCGTCATCGAGATCGACGGGCCGGAAATGCCGATCATGGACGGCTCCTCCGTCGACTTCATCCGCGGCCTCGATCGTGCGGGTCTCCGGGCGCTCGGCGAGCCCCGTCGGTTCATCGAGATCATCGACGTCGTCGAGGTGATTGACGGCGACAAGCGCGCGACCCTCCGCCCCGCCCAGGGCTTCGAGGTGGCCTTCGAGATCGCCTTTGCCTCGCGCGCGATCGGCCGGCAGGCGGTGGACCTCAGAATGGATGGCGAGGCGTTCCGCCGGGAGCTCGCCGATTGCCGCACCTTCGGCTTCCTGCACGAGGTCGAGGCGCTCAGGGCCATGGGCCTGGCGCGCGGGGGCTCTATGGAAAATGTCGTGGTCATCGACGGGGACGAGGTCCTCAACCCTGAGGGGCTCCGGCGGCCGGACGAGTTCGTCCGCCACAAGGCCCTGGATGCGATCGGCGATCTCTTCGTGCTGGGCGCGCCGGTCCTCGGCTGCTTTGAAGGCGTCCTTGCAGGACACGCCCTGAACAATGCGCTGGTGCGCGCTCTTCTCGCGACGCCCCACGCCTGGCGCCTCCGGACCCTGGCGCCTCAGATGGCCGAGGCGGTCTGATCCCTCTTGCGCCGGCCGTTGGCTCAGGCCCACGGCTCGTGTAGAACCTGACCGTGCAGGCGCGGGGGCGCGCTCGTGTCCTTTGAGGTGATGGTGTCCGTGCTTCGCAGATCCTGGATCGCCCCGACCCTTGTCGGTCTGTCAGCCGCTGTCTTTCTTTCCGGGTGCGCCAGCCAGGAGAGGCGGCCGCGCCTCGTCTACGAAGAGCGCCCTGTCGAACTGCTCTTTTCCACCGGCGCGGCGCGCCTCGACGCCCGTCAGTGGACGCAGGCGGTGGACTATTTCGCCGAGGTCGAGAGGCAGCATCCCTATTCGGAATGGTCCCGCCGGGCCATACTGATGACCGCCTATGCGAATTATCAGGCCAGCCGGTATGTCGAGGCGATCGGCGACGCCGAGAGGTTCCTGTCCCTCTATCCCGGCAACCCTTCGGCCGCCTACGCCTATTACCTGAAGGCGATCTGCTATTTCGACCAGATCGTCGACGTCGGACGCGACCAGGCCGCTACGGGCCAGGCGCTTGCGGCCCTCCGCGAGGTGGTCCAGCGGTTTCCGAAGACCGAGTACGCTGCGGATGCGCGCCTGAAGATCGACATGGTCAATGACCAGCTGGCGGGCAAGGAAATGTCCGTGGGTCGCTACTACCTGCGGCAGGGCGACACCCTGGCCGCCATAGGCCGCTTCCAGACCGTCATTCAGCGCTTCCAGACCACCTCCCATGCGCCGGAGGCCCTCTATCGCCTGGTGGAGGCCAACCTGACCCTGGGGCTCATGGAGGAGGCGCGTCGCAACGGCGCCGTCCTGGGTTACAACTATCCCGGCGACTACTGGTATCGAGAGGCCTACGCCCTGCTGACGTCCAGGAACCTCCAGCCTGCCGTGACGCCCGATGGCCAGGCCAAGCGGCGCCTGCCGCTTCCGTTCATCCGGGATCCCTCCAGGACCCCGCCGCCCCAGTCCTCCGGCCTGAGCCCCGTTCCGGGTGAGGGCTGAACGCCGGATCGCCGGATCGCCGGGCTTCCGGTCCGGCCGATTCGCAGCGAACCTGACCCCATGCTGACCGGCCTCTGGATTCGCGACCTTGTCCTGATCGAGAGCCTCGACCTCACCGTGGGGCCGGGCCTGACGGCCCTGACCGGAGAGACCGGGGCGGGCAAGTCCATCCTGCTGGACGCCCTGGGGCTGGCGGCCGGAGTGCGGGCTGAATCCGGCCTCGTCCGCAGGGGGGCCGCCCAGGCCAGTGCGACCGCCGCCTTTTCCCTGCCCTCCGGCCACGCCGCCTGGAGCCTTCTGGAGGCCCGGGGTCTCGAGGCCGCCCCGGGCGAGGAGCTGATCCTGCGTCGGGTCCTGTCCGCCGACGGTCGCAGCCGCGCCTTCGTCAACGATCAGCCCGCCAGCGTCGGGGCCCTGCGCGAGATCGGCGCCCTGCTGGTCGAGGTGCATGGACAGCATGAGACGGTGGGCCTCCTGGATGTGCGCACCCACAGGGACCTGCTGGACGCCTATGGCGGCCATGCCGATCTGCTGCGCGTGGTCGGACAGTCCTGGCGGGACTGGCGCGAGGCTGAATCCCGCCTCGAGGACCTGAGCCGCGACGCTGCAGCCCGGGTCGCCGAGGCCGAGGACGCCGCGCGCCTCCTGGCCGAGCTGGACGCCCTGGCTCCCGAGGCGGGGGAGGAGGCCGCCCTGGCCGAACGCCGGGCCGTCCTGGGCGCGGCCGAGAAGGCCCTGGCCGACATCAGCCAGGCGGCGGAGGCCCTCGAGGTCCTGCCGCCGAGGCTCGCCTCGGCCCTTCGGGCCCTCGGCCAGGCCCGCAGCC
>JBJTEN010000009.1:0-7630 GCA_046092925.1 Phenylobacterium sp.
CAGGGCCATGGCGGCTTTATCGATCCTCGTCCTCCTTCCAGCAAGGGTCCTGGGCCCTTGTCATCCTCGCCCGCCGACCGGATATGGGGGCCTGAGCCGTTGAGAGACCCCCGATGACCGCCGACGCCCCCATCGACCGCGACGCCCTGCTCGCCGCCCTCGACGGGATCCTGGACCCGAAGTCCGGCAAGGGCCTCAATGCGGCGGGGCTGGTGCGCGGCCTGATCCTGGCGCCGGGCCGGGCGGGCTTCATGCTGGAGGTCCCGGCGGGCGAGGTGGAGACCTACCAGCCCGTGCGCGACGCCGCCGAGGCCCTGATCGCCGGCCTGCCCGGGGTGGTCCGCGCCCAGGTCGTCCTGACCGCAGAGGCGCCCGCCGGACGCCCCTCGGCGACCGTCACGCCGGTCGGCGCCACGCCCCAGCGCCGCACCGCGGCGCGGGTCTCGGAGGACCCCGCCGCCCGGCCCGCCCCCTCCGGCGAGGCGGTTCGGCCGGATCATGTGCGCCGGGTCATCGCGGTGGCCAGCGGCAAGGGCGGGGTCGGCAAGTCCACCATCTCCGTCAACCTTGCCGCGGCTCTCGCCGCGCGGGGGCTCTCGGTCGGCCTGCTGGATGCTGACGTCTATGGCCCTTCGGCGCCCAGAATGATGGGGCTGGACTCCCGTCCCGCCTTCAACGCCGACAAGAAGCTGGTGCCGCTTGAGGCCTGGGGCGTGAAGGTCATGTCCATCGGCTTTCTGGTGGACGAGGGCTCGCCCATGATCTGGCGCGGCCCGATGGCCTCGTCCGCCGCCCGCCAGATGGTGCAGGACGTGCTTTGGGGAACGGCGGAGTCGCCGCTGGACGTCCTTGTCGTCGACCTTCCGCCCGGCACGGGCGACATCCAGTTGACCCTCGTTCAGAAGCTGAAGATCGACGGGGTGCTCATCGTCTCCACCCCTCAGGAGATCGCCCTGATCGACGCCCGCCGGGCGGCGGCGATGTTCCGCAAGACGGAGACCCCCTTGCTGGGCGTGGTCGAGAACCTGGCCTGGTTCGAGGAGCCCTCCACGGGCGCCCGCATACCGATCTTCGGGGAGGGCGGGGCGAGGGCGGAGGCCGTGCGCCTGGGCGTTCCCTTGCTGGCCGAGATTCCCCTGGAGACGCCTTTGCGCGCTGCCTGCGACGAAGGACGGCCGGGCGTGCTCTCTCACCCTCAGAGCGCGTCCTCAAGGGCCTTCGCCACCCTCGCGGCGGCGGTGGCCTGAGATAGACAGGTCGCCAGCCGTCAGCGACGGTCCACCGTCGCCTGACCGGGCTCGGCCGTCAGTCCCTCCAGGACGGCGGCCTCGTCATAGTTGACCGAAACCCCGTCGCGTTCATCCAGCTGTCTCCGGATTTCGGCGTGGGTCTTGGCGTCGAGCTTGTAGCCGATGAAGCAGGCCCCCGCGAGCATGACGAAAACGATCGGCCCGATGATAAACGCCAGGTCCAGAACCAGGAGCTGCTCCGGCGTATTGGCGGCTCCCCCCCTGGGGTCATAGCCGAACAGGGCCAGCAAGTTGAAGGTGAGGGCGATCGAGAAGGCCCCCGCCAGCTTGCTGGTGGCGGCCGTGAGCGAATAGAGCAGGCCGATCTGCTCGCGCCCGCCCTCCAGGCGAAGCTCGTCGCCGATGTCCGCCGTGATGGCCCGGATCATGACGCCGAAGCCCGCGGCGAGGGCGCCTTCGATGGCCATGGCGGGGACGAACCAGGCGAAGTCCCCCTTGGGCAGGAACAACAGCAGGCCCAGGCCCACCGAGTACAGGGTGGTTGTCAGCATCAGCGCCCGGTGCTTGCAGATGCGGTTGGCCAGGGCCGCGGTGAGAGGTGCGCCCACAAAGCCGGCGACGATGTAGACCATCAGGAGCAAGCTGGCGCCCGTCTGAGTGAAGCCCCGGGAATTCATGAAGAAGAACATGTAGAGGGCCGCCATCCAGCCCGGGCCCAGGGTCACGAAGAGGTCCGCCGCAAGGACGCGGATCACGTTCCCCCGGGCGAACAGCCTGGCGTAGTCGGAAAACTTGAAGTGCGCCCCGTCGTCGGGGCTGATGGTCTCCGGAGTCGGGATCACCACAATCAGGAGGGTGATGGGGATCATGACCATGACGAACCAGCCTATGGCTTGGATCGGGTTGACGTCCTTGACGCCCGTCTGCTCCAGCAGGATCGGGATGGCGAGGGCCGTCAGGGATCCGATCACGCCCACGGCGGTCAGAACCCCGAAAATCTTTGATCTCTGCTCGTAGGTCTTGGCGAGGACGGCGGCCCAGGCGGAGTGCGAGAGCCCCATGATCGACTGGCCGAGGTACATGGCCAGCAGCCAGATCACCAGATAGGCGAGCGTGGCGCCCTTGGGCGCATTGTAGAGCATGTAGACGGAGACGATCAGCACCGGCGCGCCGGCCATCATCCAGACCCTGTACCGCCCGAACCGGGTTCGCGTGCGGTCCATGCCAAGGCCGATCACCGGATCCAGCCAGATGTCCATCAGCCTCACAAGGCCGAAGGCTCCGCCGACGACGGCGAGGCTCACGCCGAGCTGGCTGGCGAAGTAGGGGGGGAGCTGGACTCCCACCGACAGACCCAGCGCGGCGAGGGGAAGGCTGATGGCGGCGAAGGCGAGGGAGGCGGACAGACTGAGCCTGCCGCCCGATGGCGCCTGTTTGACCTGCGACACGCTTTAGCCTCCCCCCACTTCGCCCGGTGTCTCCGGATCGTGCGGAAGGATAGGCCGCGCCCCCCCTGTCAGGGCAAGGGAAATCGCGGCCCAGATGTGGCGTCAGCCGCCCTGCATCTTGCGGAAGAACTTCCCGCTCTGCTCGCCGCCGTTGACATAGGCCTTCTGGCCGGTGGGATCGGTGATGCGGGCGAAGTTGTCCCGGACCTCCTCGACCGACAGACCGCCCTCGCCAAGATAGACGCCTTCGGTCTCGTAGATGCGGGCCTGGGCGAAGGCGCCGGCGCCCGCCGTCAGGATCACGCCGGTCGGCGCCTCTTCTGAGACCAGGTACACTACCGCCGGGGTCACATACTCCGGCTTCAGCTTTTCCAGGACCTCTGCGGGCATCAGGTTCTCGGTCATCCGGGTGGCGGCCACCGGGCTGATGGCGTTGACGTGGATGTTGTTCTTCTGGCCCTCGAGCTTCATCGTGTTCATGAAGCCGATCAGGGCCAGCTTGGCCGCGCCGTAATTGGCCTGACCGAAGTTGCCATACAGGCCCGTGGACGAGGTGGTCACCAGGATCCGGCCGTAGTTCTGGGCCTTCATGATCTCCCAGACCGCCTTGGCCGGCTTCACCGTGCCCATGACGTGGACGTTCATGACCGCCTCGAAGTCGGACATCTCCATCTTGGAGAACGACTTGTCCCGCAGGATGCCGGCGTTGGCGACCAGGATGTCGATCCGCCCCCAGGTGTCCATGGTCTGCTTGACCATGTTGGCCACGCCGGCGTCGTCGGTCACCGAGCGTCCGTTCGCGAGGGCTTCCCCACCGAAGGCCTTGATCTCGGCGACCACGGCCTCGGCCGCGGCGGACGAGCCACCCGAGCCGTCGACGGACCCGCCCAGGTCGTTGACCACGACCTTCGCACCGCGCCGGGCCAGCTCAAGGGCGTGCTGCCGGCCGAGGCCGCCGCCCGCGCCCGTGACGATCGCCACCTTACCGTCAAACCGGATGTCCGCCATCTGAAGGCTCCCTGCCCAAGTTGAATTCGGGCGGGTTTGTGCGGCGGGGGAGGGCGGGCGTCAAGCCGCGCGTCAGGCGCCGCCCTTACGGAAGCGCACCAGTACCCGTTGCCCGATCAGCAGGGGCGCCTCGCCGGCGCTCACCACCACCTCGACGACCCGCTCATCCTTGCGCTCGGCGGGGTCATCGGACTGGAGCCGCCGCGCCCCGAAGACCGCCGAAACCCTCAGGACCTCGCCGCGGTAGCGCTTTCCCGGTTCGGCCTCTGGACTGATCTCGACCGCCTGGCCGACCGCCACCGCGGGCAGGGAACCCTCGGTCACTTCCGCCCGGACGATCCGGGGCGCCTTGGGCTCCAGGTCGAACAGGGTGGAGACGTTCAGGGTCGAGGCGCCGGCGCCGGGATTGGCGTAGCGGCGGGCGATCCGCCCCTCGACCGGCGCCCGAACGAGTGTGAGCTCCAGCTCGTACTGAGCCTGCGCCAGAGCGGCTCTGGCGGTGTCCACCGTCGCCTGCCCAAGGGCCAGCTCCGCCCCGGACTGGCGCACCTGGTCATCCGCCTGGTCCAGCTTCTGCGCTGCAAGAAAGTTGGATTCGGCGAGCGCCCTGAGCCGCTCCCTCTCACGCCGGGCCGTGGAGACCGCCACCTCAAGTCCGACCAGCCGAGCGCGGGCCTCCCCGAGGGCGGCGGAGGCGCGGTTGGCGGCGAGTCGGGGCTCCTCGTCTTCCTGGCGGGCCAGGATCTGGCCTCTCGCCACCGCATCGCCTTCGTTCACGAGAACCTCGCGGATGATCCCCGCCCTGCGGGCGGCCACCGGGATGATCCCGCCCTCTACATCCACCTTGCCGTTGGCCGCAGCGGCATAGGGCGAGGGAGCCGTCGTCGCCGTTGGTTTCGGGGCTTCCGTCGAACCCTGGGTTCGCCAGGCCGCGAAGCCGACGCCGACAGCCAGTAGAAGCATCAGTCCCAGGATCAGGGGATTTCGCATCAGACCGCTCATTCACTGTTCCCCTCGTCGCCGGCGATGCGACCGTCCTCGATATGGATCACCCGATCCGCCCAGGCTTCAAGTCTCTGGTCATGGGTGACGCAGACCACGGCGGCATCATGCTCGCGGGACGCCCGCTGCAGAAGATGAATGACCCTCTGGCCGTTCTCGCCGTCGAGGGCGGATGTCGGTTCATCCGCAAAGATCAGCCTGGGCTGCTTGGCGAGGGCGCGGGCGATGGCGACCCTCTGCTTTTCGCCCCCGGACAGCTCGGCCGGCCGCAGGTCAAGGCGGGGGGTCAGGCCGACATCGTCGAGGGCCGCCGCCGCGCGCCGCCGCGCCTCCTTCATGGTCAGGCCCCCGAAGGCGAGCACATGGGCGACCTGCTCCAGGGCGGTCAGGGCCGGAAACAGGTTGAACCCCTGGAAGATGAAGCCGCAGTGGTCCATTCGGAACCGGTCGATGGCGTCGGGTTTCAGCGACCAGATATCCGTTCCGAGGGCGTCAACAGAACCTGAGTCCGGCCTCAGCAGGCCCGAGAGGACCGCCACGAGTGTCGACTTCCCCGAGCCGGAGGGCCCCATCACCAGGGTGATCTCACCCCGGCGGGCGGAGAAGTTCACGCGGTCCAGCACCGTGACGCCGGAGTCCCCCGACCCATAGCGCTTGGTCAGGCCGCGCGCGGAGACGGCGATTTCGCCGGTCACCGGAGCAGCTCCGCCGGCTGGGCGCGGGCCAGGGCGCCAAGGGACAGGAAGCCTGAGGCCAGGGAAATGCCCATCAGGAGGAACGCGACACCGCCGACGTAGGTGAGCGGCAGGCTCATCGCCACATTCGCCAGACGGGCGGCGATCATCACCAGTGACATCAGGAGCGCCGCGCCGAGCAGGCCGACGACCCCGACCCAGAACGAGAGCTCCACGATCACGCCGCGCAGGGCGCTCATGGACACCCCCAGCGCCCTCAGGCTCGCAAACTCGCGCAGGTTCGAGGCCACCGCGCCCCGAAGCGTCTGGGAGGTGATGCCGACCCCGATCAGCACCGCCAGGACCACGGCGAAGCCAAGGAGAAGGCCGACGATCTGCTCCTCCATGAAGGCCTCCCCGTTCGCCCGGGAGAGATCTTCGCGAACCCAGGCCCGGAACTCTCCGTTGGACCGTTCTTTCAGGAAACCGGCCACCTCCGTGGCCTTCTCCGGCGTCTGCAGCTTGACCAGGAAGAGCCCGGACCTGTCGCCTCCCGTCATGAGGCCAAGGCGAATCAGCGTGTCCCTGGAGACGAAGACCGTGGGCAGTTCGATGTTCGAATAGCCCCGGACGACGGCCCGGACCGTCAGGGTCTGGCCCCGCAGGATGACGGTATCGCCCTGCTTGACGCCCAGGCCGGCGAGGGCGGACCCGTCCACGACCACGGAGAGGGGCGTCGCCAGGGCGCTGCGGGCGGCGGCGGGGAAATCGACGGGCACGGTGACCGAGCCCGGGCCCGGGTCGGCCATGGAGACGCGGACAAAGGTGCGGACCTGTTTGCCGCCGGGTGGCGGCATGTTGGCCCATTCGGCCACGGGGAACTCCCAGGTGTCGACGGCGGAGACCTCGGGATGCAGCCACATCTGCGGGCGAAGTCGGGCAGGCAGTTCGGCCACCGTGGATCCCATGAGGCTCTTGGCCTTGGGCGGCAGGACGATGATCTCGGCGGGCGACCGGTCGATGGTCGCGGTGAACGACCTCAGGAGGCCCTGGATCAGTCCGACCTGCGCCAGGATCAGCACTCCCGAGAAGGCCAGCGCCAGCACCGCCGCAAGATAGCGGCGCCATTCATGGACGAGCGTGGCCAGGGCCAGGGACATGCGCGCTTCCGGTCGACCTTCCGGCCGACACCTTTCCACCCCGGGCGTTAACCGAAGGTAAGGTTGCGGAGGGTGGCCACCCCGCCTCTCCCTCGCTAGAACCTCGGTCGAGCCGCCCGATGGGGGCGCAAGCG
Organism: Phenylobacterium sp.; assembly: GCA_046092925.1. Taxonomy (GTDB): domain Bacteria; phylum Pseudomonadota; class Alphaproteobacteria; order Caulobacterales; family Caulobacteraceae; genus Phenylobacterium. The sequence goes on from JBJTEN010000009.1 coordinate 6,677, forward strand.
GATTCTGACATGACTCTCAAGATCACCGGCGTCCTTGCCGCCATCGCCCTCGGCCTCCCCGCCATCGCTCAGGCGGACGAAGGCATGTGGACCTTCGACGCCTTCCCCACCGCACGGGTGGAGCAGTCCCTCGGCGTCAGGATCGATCAGAAATGGCTGGACCGGGTGCAGGCGGCCTCCGTGCGCCTCACCAGCGGGTGCTCGGCCTCTCTCGTGTCTCCGGACGGACTGGTCCTGACCAACCAGCACTGCATCGTGGAGTGCGCACAGAATCTCTCCAGCGGATCGGCGGACTATGTGAAGGACAGTTTCCTGGCCAGGACGCGGGCGGAAGAGCGGACCTGTCCCGGTGTGCAGGCCGAGATCCTTCTGTCGATCACCGATGTCTCCGCCGAGGTGACGGGGGCCACTCAGGGCTTGTCCGGCGCCGACTTCATCAAGGCCCGTAACGCGACCTACGCCCGGCTCGAGACCGCCTCGTGCGGAACGGACGCGACGGTGCGCTGCCAGGTGATCAGCTTCTATCGCGGCGGCCAGCACAAGCTCTACCGGTACCGCAAGTATTCCGACGTACGCCTTGTTTTCACGCCGGAACTCGGCGCCGCCTTCTTTGGCGGAGACCCCGATAACTTCAACTTCCCGCGCTATGCCCTCGATGTCGGTTTCCTGCGACTTTATGAGGGCGGCAAGCCGGTGCGCACGTCCGGGCATCTGGTCTGGAAGGCGCGCGCCCCGCTTCCCGGCGAGGCCACCTTTGTCTCCGGCAATCCCGGCTCCACGGATCGGTTGCTGACGGTCGCCCAGCTCGAGACCCAGCGCGATCTCGTCATCCCCGTCGGCCAGCTCCAGCGCTCCGAGCTTCGCGGACGCCTGATCGAGTTCTCCCGACGCGATGCGGAAAGCCGCCGGATCGCCACCGACGCCCTCTTCGGCGTCGAGAACAGCTTCAAGGTC
>JBJTEN010000010.1:0-7367 GCA_046092925.1 Phenylobacterium sp.
GGCTGGCCCTGGGGCTGACCGCGGTCCTTCCGGCCCTGACCTACCTGCCCTTCATGAAGTTCGGTGCCCTCTGGTTCCCGTCCTCCCTTTTCCCCCAGTGGGTGCAGAACCAACTCCTCGCCTGGGCCCTCGCCAACACCGTGCTCGCCATCCTGATCGCCCTGGTGCTGCGCCGTGGACGGCCAGTCTTCAGCGTCGACATCCTGCGGTCCCTGGTCGCCGCCGCGCTCTCCGTGGGCGCTGTCGCCCTGGCTCTGACTCTGGTGGACCGCCTGCTCCACGTGGACTTCCGCTTCTGGGTCGTGGGTTTCCGTCCGCTGACGGAGGCGCGCTGGACGACCTTCCTGACCTACCTGCCATTCTGGATCGTGCACGCCGTGATCGCCGTGCGCGGGCTCTGCGCCCTCCTGGCGGTGGACGGCGCGAGCCGCCGGACGACCTACCTGACCGCTGCGGGCGTCATGGGCGGCGGCTTCCTGGTCCTGGCCGTCCTGCAGTATGCGACCCTCTTCTCGACAGGCCTGCTGCTGACCCCGACCGAGCCGCTGAACGTGATCGTGGCCCTGCAGTTCAGTCCCCTGCTGGCCTTTGTCGGCGTGATCGCCGTCTTCACCTGGAGGCGGACGAACAGCTATCTGCCGGGCGGGCTGATCTGCGCCCTCTTTCTGTGCTGGTACGTCACCAGCGGTACGGCCAACCACTGGTCGCCGGACTATCCGATGACCTTCCCGCCCGCGGCACGGGACCGGTAGGGCGGTTCAGAGCTGGTCCAGGCCGTAGGCGGCGTGCAGGGCCCGCACGGCCAGCTCGGTGTAGGCCGCATCGATCAGGACGGAGATCTTGATCTCCGAGGTCGAGATGACCTGGATGTTCACGCCCTTCTCCGCCAGGGCCCCGAACATGGTCTTGGCGACACCCGCATGGCTGCGCATGCCGACGCCGATCACCGAGACCTTGGCGACATCCTCGTTGACCTTCACGTCCTCGAAGCCGACCTGGCCCTTGAGGCTGCGGACGATCTCGACCGCCCGAGCCGCATCCCGCTTGCCGACCGTGAACTCCATGTTGGCCGTGTCCGCCGTGCGCGCATGGCTCTGGACGATCATGTCGACATTGACGTTGGCGTCCGCCAGGGCGCCGAAGATGGTCGAGGACACGCCCGGGTGGTCCGGCAGGCCGAACAGGCTGACCTTGGCCTCGTCCCGGCTGTAGGCGACTCCGCTGACGATCCGCTTTTCCATGATCTCTTCCTCGTCGCACACGATGGTGCCCTGGCCCGGGGCCTCGCCGGGCTCGACAAAACTGGACAGGACCCGCACCGGGACCTTCTGGGCCATGGCCAGCTCGACCGAGCGGGTCTGCAGGACCTTGGCGCCCAGGGACGCCATCTCCAGCATCTCCTCGTAGGAGATGCGCGACAGCTTCCGGGCCCGGGATTCGATCCGCGGGTCGGTCGTGTAGACGCCGTCCACGTCGGTATAGATGTCGCAGCGTTCGGCCCGCACGGCGGCGGCGATGGCGACGGCGCTGGTGTCCGACCCGCCCCGGCCGAGGGTGGCGATGCGGCCTGAGGTGGTGACGCCCTGGAAGCCGGCGATCACCGCGACCTCGCCTGCGTCGAGGGCGGCGGAGAGCTTTTCCGGCGGGATGTCGTCGATGCGGGACCGCCCGTGGGCGTCATCGGCCACGATCGGCACCTGCCAGCCCATCCAGGACCGGGCCGGAAGGCCCATATTGCGCAGGGTCATGGCGAGGAGGCCGGCGGTCACCTGCTCGCCAGAGGCCACCACCACGTCGTACTCGTCGTCCGAAGCCGGGAGACCGTCGGCGGCGGGGCCGGCGGCGTCTGTCCAGGCCACCAGCTCAGTGGTCTTGCCGGCCATGGCGGAGACCACGACGGCGACGCGGTGTCCAGCCGCCACCTCGGCGGCCACGAGTCGCCCGACGCGCCGGATGCGTTCGAGGTCGGCGACGGAGGTTCCGCCGAATTTCATGACCAGCCGCGACATGGCTCGGACTTCGCCCCCCAGACCGGAAAGACCGGGGTTCTAGCGGCGGGGAGAGGACGGAGCAACACCTGGCGGCCAGGCTTTTCCCGGTGCGGTCCGGACGAGGGTCTGGTAGACCCGGGCCATGCCCGAGCCCGGTTCCAGCATCGATCCCGCCGAAGTCGAGAGGTTCTCCCGCATCGCCGCCGAATGGTGGGACCCGAAGGGCAAGTTCGCGCCCCTGCACCGGTTCAATCCCGTCCGCCTGTCCTTCATCCGCGAGCGGGGTCTCGCCCATTTCGGCCGTGACGGGGGGGACCGTCGCCCCTTCGAGGGCCTGCGCCTGCTGGATATCGGCTGTGGCGGCGGCCTGCTGTCCGAGCCCATGTCACGCCTCGGCTTCGACGTGACCGGGGTGGACGCCTCGGAGCGAAACATCGGCACCGCCCGCACCCACGCCGAACAGACCGGTGTTCCCGTCACCTACCTCTGCTCCACCGCCGAGGCCCTCGAGGCCGAAGGGATCGCGCCCTTCGACGTGATCCTCAACATGGAGGTCATCGAGCACGTGGCGGACCCCGGCGAGTTCCTGCGCACCTGCGGGCGACTGCTGGCGCCGGGCGGCCTGATGATTGTCGCCACCCTCAACCGCACGCTCCGGGCCCTGGCCCTGGCCAAGATCGGGGCGGAGTACGTCCTGCGATGGCTTCCCGCCGGCACTCACGACTGGCGCAAGTTCCTGACGCCCGATGAGCTGCGCGGCTTCCTGGCGACCGAGCCGCTGGACATGCAGGGGCCTTTCGGGGTCAGCTTCAACCCGCTGTCGGGAGCCTGGCGCCTGTCGTCCGATTCCGGGGTCAACTACATGATGACGGTGACGCGCAGGTCGGGCTGATCCCGGCGCACCGTCCCGAGGGAGGGCGGCGCATGTTCGGATTGATGATGGACAGGCCCCTGACCCTGCCCTCCATCCTCGAGTACGCCGCCACCTGGCATCCGACGCGGGAAATCGTCACCCGTACTGTCGAGGGGCCCATCCACCGCTATGGCTATGCCGACGCCCTGGCCCGGGTGAAGCGGATGGCCAACGCCCTGCGGGGGCTCGGGGTGAAGCCAGGCGACCGGGTGGCGACGCTCGCCTGGTCCACCCACCGGCACTTCGAGCTCTACTACGCCGTCAGCGGCCTGGGGGCCGTCCTGCACACCATCAACCCGCGCCTCCACCCGGACCAGGTGGCCTGGGTCGCCAACCACGCGGGCGACAGCCTTCTGTTCTGGGACATCAGCTTCGCCGACCTCGTGCCCGGGATCGCCCCGCAAATGGAGACGGTGAAGACCTTCGTGGCCATGACCGACCCAGACCACCTGCCCGCCGGGGCGCCCGCCGGGACCCTGGTCTACGAGGATCTGATCGCCGGCGCCGACCCGGACTTCGACTGGCCGGAGCTGGACGAGCGGCAGGCCTCGGCCCTCTGCTACACTTCGGGTACGACGGGAAACCCGAAGGGCGTGCTCTACTCGCACCGCTCGACCGTGCTGCACGCCCTGGCGGTGATCCAGCCCGACTGCTTTGGTCTCGGCGCCGCCGACGTCATCCTGCCCTGCGCCCAGATGTACCACGCCAACGCCTGGTGCACGCCCTACGCCGCCCCCCTGGTGGGGGCCAAGCTGGTCCTGCCCGGCCGTCACCTGGACGGCCCGTCGGTCTGCGACCTTGCGGTGGCCGAGCAGGCGACCTTCCTCCTGGGCGTGCCGACCATCTGGGTCGGGGTCCTGGACCATCTCGACGGGACCGGCCAGTCCCTGACCAGCGTCCGCACGGTCGCCGTAGGCGGCTCGGCCCCCACGGCCTCGCTGATCTCCCGCGTCCAGGCGCGTCTGGGCGCGGATGTCCGGCAGATCTGGGGCATGACCGAGACCAGTCCCCTGGGCGTGATCAACACCCCCCTGGCCGCCCATGCCGGCGAGGGCCCGGAGGCCGCCCTGGCGCGCAAGCAGAGGCAGGGCCGAGCCAACTGGGGCGTCGAACTGCGGATTGTCGACGAGAACCGGGAGGTCCTGCCGCATGACGGCGCCCATTCCGGCGCCCTGCAGGTGCGGGGGCCGTGGGTGGCCTCGGCCTATTTCAGGAATGACGGGGCCGAGGCCTTCGGCGACGATGGCTGGTTCGACACCGGCGACATCGCCGCCATCGACCCCGAGGGCTATCTGCGCCTGACCGACCGCGCCAAGGACGTCATCAAGTCCGGCGGAGAGTGGATCTCGACCCTCGACCTCGAGGATGCGGTCTCCTCCCATCCGGCCGTGGCCCTCGCCGCCGCAGTGGGGATCCCGGACCCCAAGTGGGACGAGCGACCCCTCCTGCTGGTGGTCCTGCGACCCGGCCAGGCGGCGGCCCCGGAGGCCCTGCGCGAGCACGTCGCGGCCCGTGTGGCGAAGTGGTGGGTCCCCGATGAGGTGCGGATCGTCGACAGCCTGCCCATCGGACCGACCGGCAAGGTGTTGAAGCGCGAGCTGAGGGCGGGACTGGCCGGAGGCTGAAAAGAGTCTGGCGCCCGTCGCCCCAAGGGCGATAAGGTCCGCTGTGATCCAGCCTTCAGGCTGGCGCATCGTAAACGCCCGCAGGGGCGAGACTTGGGGAGATGCCGACATGAAGGCCGCCGTTCTGCGCGAAGTGGGCAAGCCGCTTCAGATTGAAGACGTCCAGATCAACAAGCCCGGTCCGCGCGAGGTCCTCGTCCGCACCAAGGCCGCAGGTCTGTGCCACTCCGACCTCCACTTCATGGAGGGCTCCTACCCGCACCCGCTTCCCGCCGTCCTGGGCCACGAGAGCGCCGGCATCGTCGAGGCTGTGGGCTCGGAAGTCCGCACCGTGAAGCCCGGCGACCATGTCATCACCTGCCTGTCCGCCTATTGCGGCCACTGTGAAAGCTGCCTGACCGGCCGGCTGTCGCTCTGCGTCAGCCCCGAGACCAAGCGTGAGTCCGGCGATGAGCCCCGTCTGACCCAGAACGGCGCGCCCCTGCCGCAGTTCCTGAACCTGTCCTCCTTCGCCGAGTACATGCTGATCCACGAGCACGCCTGCGTCTCGATCCGCAAGGACATGCCCCTCGATCGCGCCGCCCTGATCGGCTGCTCGGTCATGACCGGCGTGGGCGCAGCCATCCACACCTCGGGCGTTCGGCCCGGCGAGACCGTGGCTGTCATCGGCTGCGGCGGCGTCGGCCTGTCGGCGATCAACGGCGCGGCCATCGCGGGCGCCGGCCGGATCATCGCCGTCGACATGTTCGGCTCCAAGGACAACCTGGCCCGTGAGTTCGGCGCCACCGACTTCATCGACGCCTCCAAGACGGATGCGGTGAAGGAGGTCCTCGAGATGACCCGCGGCGGCGTCCACCACGCCTTCGAGGCCATCGGCCTGTCCAAGACCGCCGAGCAGGCCTTCAACATGCTGCGCCGGGGCGGCACGGCAAACATCATCGGCATGATCCCGATCGGCCAGAACGTGACCCTGCCAGGCGCCGCCTTCCTGGGCGAGAAGCGCATCCAGGGCTCGCTGATGGGCTCCAACCGCTTCCCGGTCGACATGCCCCGCCTGGTGGACTTCTACATGTCCGGCAAGCTGAAGCTCGACGAGATGATCTCCCAGCGCATCCGCCTGGACCAGGTCAACGAGGGCTTCGAGGACATGAAGAAGGGCGGCCTCGCCCGTTCGGTCATCGTCTTCGACTGATCCCTTCGCGGGAACGGACACGGGCCCCGCCTCGCGGCGGGGCCCTTTTTCGTGGCCGGAGGGGCGCTCAGATCAGGTCGAGAACCTTGTCCGCCGGCCGGCAGAGGGCGACCCCGCGGGGGCCTTCGACCAGCGGACGCTCCACCAGGATAGGCTCGCGCGCCATGGCCGCCGCGAGGGCGTCTTCTCCGACCTCCGGGGCTGTCAGGCCAAGGGCTTCCGCCGGTGTCCCGCGGGTGCGGAGCAGAGCCCGGAGAGGGACGCCGGCCCGGGCCGCCAGGGATTTCAGCTGGATCTCGGTCCACCCCGCCTTAAGGTATTCGACCACCCTGGGCTCGACACCCTTCTCCCTCAGCAGGGCCAGGGTGTTGCGGGAGGTTCCGCAGGCGGGGTTGTGATAGATGACCACATCAGGCACGGCGTTTTCTCCGGTCACCAGTTGAAGTTCTGTCGGGCCTTGACGAGAGCGGTGTCACTGTCACCGAAGGCCATCTCGTCCGTCTGCCGGGGCGGGAGGGGTCTGAGGGCCCGCGGCCATCCGGCCGTCTGGGTCATGCTGAGAACCTCAAGGGTTCCGGGACCGGCCGGCATGAAATCGATCACCACTTCACCGGGCGGCGCTGCAATCCGGATGCGGTTCCAGACGCCGGGAGCCGACAAGAGGTCGGCGGGGCGTCCGTTGATGGCGGCTCCAGCCGAGGGCTTATTGCACCTTATGCGGATGTCCAGGCGCCCGGAGTCCGCCGGGGGGCGAATGATGAGCCGCCTGCGACCGTCCGGGAGAGCCTCCACCGACATCCCGGTCGCCTCGAGCGGCTCCGCAGGAGCAGGCGCCGACCAGACGGGGCGGCGTCCGACAAGATCATCCTGAATCCGTTCAGGCGGAAGACCTTGCTGAGTGAGGACCTGCCGGGTCCAGGGCGAGAGACGGGGCTCGGACGAGATCAGGAAGGTTTTTCCCGTTTCGGAATCGTAGAGGTGCTGGACCAGGGTCGCCTCAGGAAAGCGCTCAGACCAGGGCGGCGTCGCCCTCAAGGTCACGGCAATGACGAGGCCGCCGATCAGGCAGGCCAACGAACCCCGACCCAGCCATAAGGTGGCTCGGGACCGTCCGACCGTCTCCGCGGGCTCGCCGTGCGCGAGAGGCCAGAGCACAAGCGCCGCCAGCCACACAAAGACGGTAAGCACGGCCGGCAGATCCAGCCCCAGGAAGACCCCGTGCGCGTAACCCAGGATCCAGGCGGCGACGGGCGGCCCGACAAGCAGGCCCGCGACGGGCAGCCGCCAGGCGGGGGCGCCTGCGCCAAGGGTGGTCACGACTGCGAGAAGGCATCCCGCCAGAAGGGGCCAGGCGACCAGGTAGGCCGCTGTGGGTGCAAGGATCTGCAGCAGGAGCGCCGCGGCGAAGCCTGTCAGGAGGACGCCTGTCCAGGCCGGCGCCACCCTGACCGGCGGTCCGAAGGTCATGATCCCTGCGACGCCGGCTGCGGTCCCGAGGGCGACAGCGGCCAGATCCCAGCCGAAGACCAGGGCGCCCGCGCCAGCCGCGAGGGCGAGGGCGCAGGCCTGAAGTCGACTGCGGCCGCCGGAAGCCATCCGGATGGTCAGGAGCAGGGTCCCGAGCCCGATGAGCAGGATGGCGATCT
>JBJTEN010000011.1:0-2698 GCA_046092925.1 Phenylobacterium sp.
GTTCCCGGGCCGAGGCGTGGAGCACTTCGCCGGCGGGGGGATCGGCGAGGATCCGCGCCGCAAGGCCCGTCACGTCGCCCCCGCCCTCGCGAATGGCGGGGAAGCCCGCCGCCCGCGCCGCAGCGGCGGTGGCGGACCCCACCACATAGACCGGCCCCGTCCGGCGGGGGCTGAGCCGGGCGAAGGCGCGCACGCCGTTGGCGGAGGTGAAGGCCAGGGGCCCGTCGCACGCCAGGGCCGCGGCGGCGGCCGGCAGGTCGACCGTCTCCAGCAAGGGCGATACGACGGGCCGGAAGCCCAGCGCGGAGGTCCGCGCCGCCGTCTCCGAAGCGCCGGGTTCGGCCCGGGTGATCCAGACAGCGGGTCGGGGGTCAGGCTCCTGGGGCCGGTTGTCGGTCGGGGCGCTCATGTCGCCGGCGACAATGCGCCCGTCGGCCCGGGAATCAATCGGGAAGCAGGATAAGCTCGCCGCCCTCGGCCTGGATGCGCCGGCCAAGGTCCAGCCCCAGGGCGGCGGCTGCGGTCGCGCCGGCGGCGGCGGCGATGCGCCCCTCTCCCCGGAACCGGTGGACGCCGTCGGGGGAAAGGGCTTCCACCACCAGCACCAGGTCCTCGCCCTCGAGGGTCGCATGGGCGCCGATGGCGGTGCGGCAGCTGCCCTCCAGGGCGGCCATCGCGCCCCGCTCGGCGGCCACGGCCAGGGCGGTGGGGGCATGGCGGAGGCTTTCCAGCCAGGGCAGGTCCCGATCCGCCTCCCGGGTCTGGACGGCCAGGGCGCCCTGGCCCGGCGCCGGCGGCGACAGGCGCGGGTCGATGAAGCTGCGGGGCAGGTCGCTAAGCCCCAGCCGGTTCAGCCCCGAGGCCGCCAGCAGGATGGCGTCGGCCTCGCCGGCCCTCAGCTTCTCCAGCCGGGTGTCGACATTCCCGCGCAGCATGCGCACGTCGAGGTCCGGCCGCAGGTTCAGGCTCTGGGCCTGCCGGCGCAGGGAGGCCGTGCCAAGGCGGGCGCCCTGGGGCAGGTCTTCGAGCCGGTCGGCGGTCAGGCTGAGGAAGGCGTCGCGGGGATCCTCGCGCTCGGGGATGGCGGCCAGGACCAGGCCCTCGGGGGCGGCGACCGGCATGTCCTTCAGCGAATGGATGGCGCAGTCGATCCGGCCGTCGAGCAGGGCCTCCTCGATCTCCTTGGTGAAGAGCCCCTTGCCGCCGACCTCCAGGAGGCGTCGGTCCTGAATCCGGTCGCCGGAGGTGGTGATGACCACCAGGGGGGCGACGCGGTCGGCCTCCTCCGGCGGCGCGCCGAGGGCGGCGGCGATCCGCCTCTGCATCTGGCCCGCCTGGGCGAGGGAGAGCTTGGAGCCGCGGGCCCCGATCCGGACAGGCTGTTGCGCAGGCACGACGGGAGGGCTACCTCGGCTGGAATTCACTCCGGACCGGCCCTACAGGAGCCGCGCCGGGGCCGCAACCCGGACCCCCGCCCCCATGAGCGACCTGACCGTCCTTGGCGTCGAAACCAGCTGCGACGAGACCGCCGCGGCGGTGGTGCGCCTGTCGGCGGACGGATCGGTCGCGGTCCTGTCGTCCGTGGTCGGCCTGCAGACCGAGCAGCACGCCCCCTTCGTCGGCGTGGTGCCTGAGATCGCCGCCCGGGCCCATGTCGAGGCCATCGACGCCGTGGCCGCCGAGGCCATGGACCGGGCGGGAACCGGCTGGGGCGATCTGTCCGGGGTCGCCGCCACCGCGGGACCGGGGCTGATAGGCGGGGTGATGGTGGGTCTGTCCTTCGGCAAGGCCGTGGCCCTGGCCCAGGACCTACCCCTGGTGGCGGTGAACCACCTGGAAGGCCACGCGGTCTCGGCGCGGCTGGCGGCGCGGATCGACTATCCCTTCCTGCTGCTGCTCGTCTCCGGGGGGCACTGCCAGCTGCTCCGGGTGGACGGGATCGGCGCCTGCACCCGCCTGGGCTCGACCATTGACGACGCCGCCGGCGAGGCCTTCGACAAGATCGCCAAGTCCCTCGGCCTGCCCTATCCCGGCGGCCCGGCTCTGGAACGGCTGGCGGCGGAGGGAAGCCCCGAGGGTTTCGACCTGCCCCGGGCCCTGCTGGGCCGGCCGGGCTGCGACTTTTCCTTCTCGGGCCTCAAGACCGCAGCGGCCCGGCTGGCGGCCGAAGTCCCGGAGGGCCGGAGGGCCGACCTCGCAGCCGCCGTCCAGGCGGCCATCGCCCGCCAGCTGGCCGAGCGCACCCGTCGGGCCATGCTGGCCTGCGCCGGGGACCTGCCCCCCGGCGGGCGCCGGTTCGTGGTGGCCGGCGGGGTGGCCGCCAACGGCGCCGTGCGCCGGGCCCTGCAGGACCTGGCGGCGGAGCTGGGCTGGAGCTTCGACGCCCCGCCCCTCGCCTACTGCACGGACAATGCGGCGATGATCGCCCTGGCCGGCGCCGAGCGGCTGGCCCTGGGCCTCACCGATCCCCTCTCCGCCGCGGCGCGCCCCCGCTGGCCCCTCGACCCGGCCGCCGCCGCCGCCCGGCCCACACACACCCCCGGCCGCAAGGGAGCCAAGGCATGAGCGAGACCTTCCGGACGGTCGGCGTCATCGGCCCGGGCGCAGACCAGGGCCAGGGCCGTGCCCCAGGCGCCCGCGCCGATGACGCCGACCGTCCGGAAGGTCTCGCTCATGCCTTGGCTCCCTTGCGGCCGGG
>JBJTEN010000012.1:0-9035 GCA_046092925.1 Phenylobacterium sp.
CTGTCGATCCGGATCCGGCCTGAGGAAGAGCAGGATCACCCGGCGATCCATGACCTCACCCGGCGGGCCTTCGCGCCCATGCCCTTCGCCGCCGGCGACGAACAGGACCTCATCGACACCCTGAGGCGCCTCGGGGCCCTGAGCCTCTCCCTCGTGGCCGAACAGGAAGGCCGGGTCGTGGGCCACGTCGCGATCTCGCCGGTCACCCACGAGAGCGGTGCGGAGGGGTGGTTCGGCCTCGGTCCCATTTCCGTCGACCCGGCCCTCCAGAGACAGGGGGTCGGCGGGGCCCTGATCGCCGAGGCCAGGCTCTGGCTGGCGGCGCGGGACGCCCGGGGCTGCATTCTCACCGGCGACCCCCGCTACTATCCGAGGCATGGTTTCCTGCCGGCCCCCGAACCTGCGCCGCAGGCCGAGCCCGCTGAATTCTTCATGGTCCTGCCCCTGGCGGGCGCGGTCCCGGCCGGACGCTTCGGCTTTCATCCGGCCTTCTACGACTGAGCCCTCAACCCTCGAAGGTTTCGAGGGGCGGGAGGCCGAGCGCGGCATTGTAGACGGAGTGGTAGTGATGGAGCGCGGGCTCGTTGCGGCCGAAGATCACATGCGACTGCGCGCCTGAAACCGCTCCGCGATGGCTGCTGGCGGCGGCAACGTAGTCTTCCGCCTGAATGATGTTGGCGAAGGCCTGCATGCGCCCCCCCAACTGGCCCTGGGCGCCTTCGAGAGGGGCGGGCCGCATGTCCTCGGGGAAGAGATACCAGGTGATCTCCGACCGGCTCTGATGCGGGCTTTCGTCCTCGGGATAGATCCGCACAAGGATTGGTCCCTCCCCCGTGACGATCAGCTGGGTGTTGGGAAAGAGGAAGTAGACGGGCAGGACCCCGCGCAGGACATGCCAGGCCGACTCCGGCTCCCCGCGCATCTCGTCGATCCTTCTCATGCACAGGCCCATCCGATGGTTGGAGCCAAAGGTGTCGTAGGTCTGAACGTTCCCGTAGAACCCCTGCGCCAGCGTGTTTCTGTGCAGGGTCTCGAAGTGATAGGTCTCCCCGTAGGTGTCGTTCGCGAGCTTCCAGTTGCAGGCGTGCGGATAGGTCGCCTCGCCGGTCCGGGCGCACTCGGCGAGACGCCAGGCGGCCAGCTCATCGGAAAGCTCGGACCCGAGGAGGGCGTCGACATCGATCGACCCGTCCTGGTCGACGTTGACCCAAAGGAGCCCGTGCCTTTCGACCGCCGGCAAGCGGACCAGTCCGCGATCATCGCAGCTGACCGGTCCGAAGTGATCCGGCTTGGGAATGGCCACAAGCCTGCCCGCCGAGTCATAGGTCCAGGCGTGGAAGGGGCAGGTGAAGGTCCTCCGGGTTCCCCGCCCGGCGGTTTCGACGATCACGCCGCGATGGCGACAGACATTGAGAAAGGCGCGAAAGGCGCCGTCCTTGTCCCGGGTGCACAGGATCGGCGCCCCCAGGTCGCTGGAAGTGAAGAAGCTGTTGGGCCCCGGCAGGTCCCCGGAGAGCCCGAGCACCTGTGGGTGGCCGCGGAAGAAGGTCCGCCACTCGGACGCAGCCCGCGCGGGGTCCGTGTAGACGGAGACGGGGACCTGAACGAGGCGTCCGGCGTCTACATTTGTCTGATGGTCAAGGTGGTGCATCAGTTGGCGAAGGACCCGGACCTGTACGTCGTGACGCATGGAAGGCGCTCTCCATCATTTTAACACCGTTTAAACTGTAAGCAGACGACAGGGGCTTGTACAGCGTTAAAGTGGGGACTTTCAGCCTGTCGCGACCGAAGCGAGCGGACCCCAGATGACCGCAGAAAGCGCCCTCTCCGGGAAGGAGACCAAGGTCGACCGCCGCGACCGGATTCTTGCCGAGGCTCGTGCACTCCTGGAGGCCGAGGGCTTTGACGGACTCAGCCTCCGAAAACTTGCGGTGCAGGCGCGCGTCACCGTGCCGACAATCTACAATCTTGTCGGGGGCAAGGAGCAGATCCTGCTGGAACTGACTTCGGACTGGGTGGCCGGGATCGAGGGCGCCTTAAGCGCCATAGCCGAGGAGCGGCCGCTGGAGCGGGCCGAGGCTGTGGTGTGCGTCGCCATCGCCGAGAACGAGCGCGCGCCCGGGTTTCACCGGGCCGCGCTTCTCGCGATCGACGCCCTGGACCGAGACGCCGGCCACGCCAATTGGGATCGAATTGGCCAGCGTGCTGCGGCCATGCAAGAGAAGGCGGCCCTCGCCGCCCGGCAGGAGGGCCTCCTGGAGGGCCGCATTCCCGCAAGACTCATCGGCGAGCAGATTTTCCGGATCTATAGGGCGGCGTCACGCGACTGGAGTTGCCGTCGCCTCAGCCTTCCGGAGTTCCGGCGCATCGCCCTCACCGGAGTTTACTTCGCGTTCGCCGCGGACGCCTGCGAACCGTTCCGCCGGGTTCTCGCGCAAAAGCTCCGGGAGCTCTAAGGCGAAGACAACCGCTCCCGGGCGGCTTCTCGAGACCTCGCCCCGTTGATCCACCCACACCTCCCCCGCCGCCAGGTCTGCGCCAGGCCCCTGAGGCCTCCTGTTGTCCACAGGGATCGGCGACCCCCTGGATAAGCGGCGGCCGGCCGTCCTCATTATTGCCAAAATCCTACCTCCGGGATAGACGCCCACCCGCCCGGATTCGGGGCGCCCGTCGTCGCCGGATCGGCTCGTTCGGGACCTGACCTGGCTGCGATCAGCCTGCGGAAGAGGAGCCTTCCGGGGCGGAACAGGAGTTTCATGCCCCCGGAAATGAGCCAGGCGCGCGCGGTCACGCTGTCCTGGCCCGTCTTTCTGATGGTCGCCGGGGTGGGCCTTGTCTTGCTCTTCACCCTCCTGGAGCCGGAGCCTTCCCGGCCCCTCGACTTTCCGGGGCGATTGGCCTTCTGGTGTCTTCACGTGGGGGGCCTGCTTGTCCTGATGCAGCTCGCCCAGTACGCCCAGTCCCGGATCGTGGCGACCCGGCGGTTGCCGTTCTGGCCTCAAATCCTGATTGCGGGTCTTGTCGGAGCCGCACTCTTTGCGCCGGCCGGCGTCTTTCTCGATGACCTCTTCGGCCTGGAAGCCGCCGTCGATGAGGGAGACCTCTCCCTGCCCCACCGGATCCTGAGCGACTTCGCGGATATCGCACCCCCCGCCGTCTTCGCCTGGCTTGGCCTGAACGCCGCCCGAAACCTGAGCTTCCCGGTTTCCGGAGTGCGGGGCGGGAGCGCCCCGGGGCCTGTACCGGCGGTTGCGGATCCGCCGCCTCCGTCCCCGGAGCGGCCGCCGGAGGCGGGCGAGGCCCTTTTCTGGTCTCGCATCCCAAAGACCCTGGGACGGGACCTCGTCGCCCTGACCGCCGAGCTCCACTACCTTCGCGTCGAAACCAGCCTCGGGAACGCCCTGATCCTCTACCCGTTCGGGCAGGCGGTGGCGGAGCTCGCGGCCTGCGGATGGAAAGGCTCGCAGATCCACCGCTCCCACTGGGTGGCGCACGCCCATGTGTCCGGGGTCCATCGGCAGGACGGGCGGGTTTTCTGCATTCTGGACACCGGCGCGAGGCTGCCTGTCGGGCGGCGGCGCCAGGCCGAGGTGGTCGCCCGTCTCGAGGTCGATTGACCGCTGCGGAGCCCGCCCGACCGTTGGTGCATGCGCATGCGCCGTTCGTGCAGGGCGCCGTTGTCCGCCCACCGTCCCACCCTACCTGCCAGCCCGTCGCAGAAACGGAGACGACAACATGTTTGAACGTGGACTGACCATCTTCGCCCTGGCGATGGCGTGCACAAGCTTGGGCGGCGGCGCCGCGTTCGCTCAGGACGCCGGCGACGGGGCTGGGTTCTACGCCCGCGCCTATGGCGGGATCTCGACCCTGAACAATACGACGGTGAGCGTCGGCGCGTCCTCGGCGAGCGCCCGGTTCGACGGCGGGCTGCTGGTCGGCGGCGCCTTCGGCTATGACTATGAGGGCCCCTGGAAGGCCGAGGTCGAGTACACCTATCGCTCCAGCGACGTCAGGCGGCTGCCCGCCAGCTTCGCCCGGGGCGGCGACTACGCCTCGACGTCCATCATGGTCAACGGCCTCTACAGCTTCGGCGAGGTTGGGCCCCTTCGTCCCTATGTGGGCGCGGGCGTCGGCTTTACCCGCGAGGTGGACTTCGACCTCACAAGCAGCGGCCCGTCTGCACCGCCGCCCAGTGCGGTGGGCCAGTACTCCAGCTCCGGCCGCTTCGCCTATCAGGGCATCGCCGGGGCCGAGCTTCCGCTCAATGACCGCTGGTCAGGGTTCGGGGAGGTCCGCGTCTTCGCCATCGACAATCCCAGCCTCCGGGGGTCGGGCAAGACGCTGAGGGCCGACTATCAGACGTTCGACCTCCTGGTCGGCGTCTCCCGCCGGTTCTAGACCGGGCCTGACGCGCTGCGCGCCCACGAAGCCCGGCCCCGCAGTCCCCCGCCGGCCGCTTCGTTGCAGCGCCTGAAGGCCACCCGCTGGAGCGTCTCCGACCGGAGCACGCCGGCAGCGGGCGTCGGTGGCCGCAGCCGGGACAACCGGCTGCGGCCCCTTTTCGCATCCCGCACCCGCAAGGTTCACAACCGTCGCGCGAGCGGTTAATCCCTGAGGGTCGCCCTGTCCCCGGCGGGCGACGTGCCGGCCGGCCGGTTCCGCTTCCACCCCGCCTTTTCCACCTGAGGTGGTGGTCCGTTGCCCTTGGCCCCCGCCCGTAGCATGGTCCCTCCCGGCTTGCAGGGAGGGCCAAAATGACGGGACCGATGATCGCCGATCCGACCGAGGACCGTCTGGTCCACCGGCTGATCTTCTTCACGGATGCGGTCTTCGCCATTGTCCTGACCCTGCTGGTGCTGGAGCTGCACCCGCCCATGACGGCGGCGGAGGCGACCTTCGGGCGGTTCGTCGAGGCCCTGCCCCACCTCTTCGCCTACGCCCTCTCGTTCCTGATCGGCGCCGTCTACTGGGTCGCCCACCTCAACCTCACCCGCAGGATGGTGCGCTTCGACTGGCTGGCCACCGTCGCCAACCTCGTCTTCCTGGGACTGCTCTGCCTCCTGCCCTACGCCACGGCCTGGCTGGGGGCCGACACCTTTGGGGTCGCCGCCTGGTCCGTCTACAGCCTCACCCTGATCCTGATCTCGGCGGCGAACATGGCGCTGATCCTCGTCGTCCTGCGGGATGGCGGGCGGCTCGTCGGCGGGTCCGAGCCCGGAGAGTTGCGGCTGCGTCTCTTGCGCTCCGGGTCTCCCGGCGCGGCCTTCCTCGTGGCCCTGGCCTGCGCCCAGGCCGGCTGGGTCATGGCCTCCCTGGCCTGCTCGCTCCTGATCCCTGTCCTGATCGCGGCGGCCCCCCGTCTCGTCCGCGCCGCGCCGCGGGCCTGATCCGGCGCCTGAGCGCCCCCCGGTTCACATCCGCCCCGCAAGGGGCTAAGGCCATTCCGCCGTCCCCGCGCGGGCGGCGTCTGTCGCGGGAGAGCGCCATGAGCCGCCGGGTCCATGTGCTGAACGGTCCGAACCTGAACCTGCTGGGCCAGCGGGAGCCGCATCTCTATGGCTCTCGCACCCTGGCCGATGTCGAGGCCCTGTGCCGTGCGGCGGCGGGCCGGCATGGCTTCGACCTCGACTTCCGGCAAACCAACCGCGAGTACGAGATGATCGACTGGATCCAGGCGGCCCGGAAGGACGCCGGCCTGGTGATCAACCCGGCCGGCTTCAGCCACTTCTCGGCGCCCGTGCTCGACGCCCTGAAGATGTGCGAAGGCCCGGTGGTGGAGGTGCACATCTCCAACATCCACAAGCGCACGGTGGAGGCCGACTGGCGCGGTCATTCCATCATGAGCGCCGGGGTCACCGGGGTGATCGCCGGCCTGGGCGTTCAGGGCTATGTCCTGGCCCTCGACTACCTGGCGCTCGCCCTCGCCGGCGAGGTCTGATCCCCGGCGCCGTCGGGGAGGTCTTGCGCCCGCCTCCGCCGGGCTTTCATATGACGGTCATGAAGCGGACGCGGCGCAGGCCGCGCGGGAGGAGAGGCCATGACCCGGGAGATCGGCGACTACGACCTGATTGTCGTCGGGGGCGGCATCGGCGGCTCGGCCCTGTCGACGGTCATGGCTCGCGCCGGGCGCAGGGTCCTGCTGCTGGAGCAGACCGAGATCTTTGTCGACCGGGTGCGTGGCGAGTGGATCGCCCCCTGGGGGGTGGTCGAGACCAGCACCCTCGGGCTCTATGACTCCCTGGTGGCGGCGGGCGGGCATCACCTGGGCCGCCATGTCACCTATGACGAGACTGTCTCGCCGAAGGCGGCCGAGGCCTCGCCCCTGCCCCTGGACATCTTCGCCCCCGGCGTACCCGGGCCCCTGTGCCTTCGCCACCCCGTCCACTGCCAGGTGTTGTTCGACGCCGCGACGGCCGCCGGCGCCGACGCCCGGCGGGGCGTGGCGGTGACGGAGGTCCGCACCGGAAGCGATCCGCGCGTGACCTTCGAGGACGGCGGCGAAGTCCTGACGGCCCGCGCCCCCCTGGTGGTGGGGGCCGACGGCCGGACCTCCTGTGTGCGCGAGGCGGCGGGGATCCCCCTGCACCAGGATGCGCCCCACCATTGGTTCGCCGGCCTGCTGGTCGAGGGTGTCGAGGGCTGGCCCGAGGACACCCAGGCCATCGGCACGGAGGGCGACTTCGGCTTCCTCGCCTTCCCGCAGGGCCAGGGCCGGGTGCGGGTCTATGGCGGCTTTCCCCTTGACCAGGCGCGCCGGTTCCAGGGCCCGGACGGCGCCCGGCGGTTCCTGGACGCCTTCGCCCTGTCCTGCAGCCCGGGCAATGCGAAGCTGGTCGCGGGTCGACCCGCCGGGCCCGTGTACGCCTTCATCAACGCCGACGCCTGGACCGACCCGCCCTTCGCCATGGGCGCCGTCCTGGTGGGCGACGCCGCCGGGTGGAATGACCCCATCCTGGGCCTCGGCCTGTCCATCACCTATCGCGACGTGCGGATCGTCTCCGACCTCCTGAAGTCTGTCCCCCGGGGCCGGGTCCCGGACTTTTCGACCTATGCCGCCGAGCGCACGGAGCGCATGCGGCGCCTCAGGTTCACGGCCCGGATCCAGGCCGCGCTGGACATGGAGTTCGGCCCCGAGGCCGCCGCCCGCCGCAAGGACCTGCACGACCGGGCACAGGTCGATCCCGGCCTGAAGGCCCACGCCTTCGCCGTCATGGCCGGGCCGGAGACCGTCCCCGCCGAACTCTTCACCGAGGCCCACCGCAATCGGGTCCTCGGCATTCCGGGAGCCGCCGCATGAGTCTCGTCGACATCGCCGCCTACAACGCCGACTGGCTGAAGGCCTGGACCGACAAGGACGTCGACCGGCTGTGCGGCTTCTACGCCGCCGACTGCGTCTACCACGATCCCCAGACGGCGGCGGGCCTGCAGGGAAATGACGCCCTGCGGACCTATCTGACCGGGCTGTTCGCTGCCACCCCGCCCATGACCTACACGCCGGACGAGGTCTGGCCGATCCCGGGCGGCTTCTGCGGGCGCTGGTACTGCGACATCGGCGAGGGCGGCGCCCTGGGCCGGATGCGCGGGTTCGACCTCGTCCTCCTGGACGGCGACCGCATCACCCTGAACGAAGTCTACGTGCACTCGCTTCCATGACCCGACCCGACATCCGCGAACCCGGCGACATCGACGCCGCCTGGCTGACCGCCGTCCTCGCCGAAGGAGGGGTCGACGCCGAGGTGCGCAGCTTCACGGCCAGGGCCGTCGGCACCGGCCAGATCGGCGACAGCGTCCGCTTCACCCTCGACTACGCCCGGCGTGGGGAGGGGGCTCCGGACTCCCTCGTGGGCAAGTTCCCCTCGGCCGGCCCTGAGAGCCGGGCCACGGGCGTCGCCCTGGGCAACTATCTGCGCGAGGTCCGCTTCTACCAGCACCTGGCGCCCAGGGCCCTGGTCCACACCCCGCGCTGCTCGTTCACCGAGGTGGATGAGGCGAGCCACAACTTCGTCCTGATGATGGAGGACCTGGCTCCCGCCGAGCAGGGCGACCAGCTGCGCGGCGTCACCCTGGACCAGGCCCGCCTGGTGACGGTGCAGGCCGGACGCCTCCACGCCTCGCACTGGGGGGACGATGGCCTCGACGATCTGCCCTGGGTCTCGGGGTCGAAGGCCGCGCCGTCCAGCCCGGTCAGCGATGACGCGGTGGCCATGCTCTGGGCCGGTTTCAAGGACCGTTACGCCGAACGACTGAAGCCGGAATGGGTCGGGGTCGGGGAGTGGATCTCCACGCGCTTCTCCGATCTGGGCCAGAGGCATGACGGACCGCGCTGCCTGACCCACAACGACTTCCGCCCCGACAACATGATGTTCGGCACGGCGGCCGGCGGGCATCCGGTGACGGTGCTGGACTGGCAGTCCTTCGCCTATGGCGCCGGTCCCACCGATCTCGCCTATTTCCTCGCCGGCGCCCTGCCGGGGGAAGTGCGCCGGGCGCACGAGGACGAGCTCCTGGCCCTCTACCTCGACACCCTCACGGCCAATGGCGTGACCGGCTACGCCATGGCCGACCTGCGCCGCCACTATGGCCAGGGCGCCTACCTGCTCTTCCTGACCGCCTTCTTCGCCGCCATGGTCGTCACCCGCACGGCGCGGGGCGACGACATGTTCATCCAGATGCTGGGCAGCGCCGCCGACCACATGATCGAGCACGGCGCCCTGGGGGACTGATCCCCACGCCCCCCAACCTCAGGAGCTTTCCCTTGAGCGATATCGTCACCGTCCGCGACGAAGGCCACGTCCGCTACATCACCCTCAACCGGCCCGAGAAGAAGAACGCCATCTCCCTGGAGCTGGCCTGGGGCGTCATCGAGGCGGTGCGCGAGGCCGCCGCCGACGACAATGTCTGGGTGGTGGGCCTGACCGGCACGGGCGACGCCTTCTGTGCGGGCCTCGACCTGACGCCGGGCGCCAAGCCCTATACGCCCCTGACGCCCCAGGCCGCCCAGCTGGACGACATCGGCTGGGTGGGTCAGTTCGTCC
>JBJTEN010000013.1:0-4240 GCA_046092925.1 Phenylobacterium sp.
CTACGGCCCCGGCCGGTCGGCCCTGGACCGGGTGCGCGAGGGGAGCGCAAGGCGCATGACGGCGCCCGGCCAGGTCTTCAGCCGCATCCATGTGGACGACCTGGCCGACGGCCTCGCCGCCGCCCTGGCCCGGCCGGACCGGACCGGCGTCTGCAATCTCTGCGACGATGAGCCCGCGCCGGCCGCCGACGTGAGCCTGGAGGCCTGCCGCCTGCTGGGCGCCCCGCCGCCGCCGGAAACGCCCCTGGACCTTCAGGCCCTGCCCCCCGCCGCCCGGCGGTTCTGGGCCGAGAGCAAGCGCGTCTCCAACGCCCGGGCCAAGTCCGCCCTGGGCTGGCGCCCCGCCCATCCCACCTATCGCGAGGGCCTGGCGGCCATCCTCGCCGCCGGCGGCTAGCTAGCCGCAGAGTTCGTCGACGAAGGCGAGGAGGCGGGCGATGTCCTGCGGCCTCGACAGGCGGTGGTCGCCGTCGCGGACCAGGCTGAAGACGAGGTCCTGCGAGGTCAGGGCCTCGGCCAGGGCCAGGGCGTGGCGCCAGGGCACGTCCGGGTCGGCGCCGCCCTGCAGGATGCGCACCGGCAGGTCGATCCCCACCGGGCCGGGCAGGAGGTTCCAGGCCGCGGACTCCTCCAGGAACCGCTGCGTGATGGGATAGGGATCGCCGTAGTCCGAAGGCCGCATCCAGACCCCGTCCCGGTCCAGGGCGGCGCGGTCGGCGGCCGACATCTCGGGGACCATCAGGGCCTGGGGGAAGTCGGCGGCGGGGGCGACGAGGACCAGCCCCTTGACCCGGTCGGGACGGGCCAGGGCGCAGAGGCAGGCCAGCCAGCCGCCCATGGAGGAGCCGACGAGGACCAGGTCCCCGGTGGTGAGTCCGTCGATCATCGCCAGGGCGTCGGCCCGCCAGGACCCGATCGTCCCATCGGTGAAGGCTCCGCCGGACTCTCCGTGCCCGGAATAGTCGAAGCGCAGGAACGCCCGGCCGGCGTCGAGGGCCTGGTCGGCCAGGGCCTGGGCCTTGGTCCCGGTCATGTCCGACTTGAAGCCGCCCAGCCAGACCGCGGTCGGCCCGCGCCCCTCGACGGCGCGCCAGGCGAGGGGGACACCCGCCTCGCGTTCCAGATGTCCGGATGTCTCCTGCATGGCCCCTGCATAGCGCCCGGCGCCGGCCTGCGCTATCAGGGCGCGGTGAGCCTTCCTCCGAACTTCACCCTCTTGCAGGTCGTCCCCGAGCTGGAGACCGGCGGCGCCGAGCAGACGACGCTGGACGTCGCCCGCGCCGTGGTCGCGGCAGGCGGCCGGGCCCTGGTGGCGAGCGCGGGCGGCCGCATGGAGGCGAGGCTTTCGGCGGCGGGGGGCGAGCTGGTCCGTCTGCCCATGCAGAGCAAGAATCCCCTGGTCATGCTGCAGACCGGCCGGGCCCTGCGCCGGGTCCTCCGTGAGCGGAGGGTCAGCCTGGTCCACGTGCGTTCGCGGGCGCCGGCCTTCCCGGCCCTGTGGGCGGCGAGGGCGGAGGGCGTGCCGACCGTGGCGACATACCACGGCATCTATCTGGCGAAGGGGGCGCTGAAGCGCTGGTACAACGCCGTCATGACCCGGGTGGACCGGGTGATCGCCAATTCCGACTACACCCGGGCCCACGTCCTGGCCGAGCACGGAATCGCGCCGGACACGGTGGTCTCGATTCCCCGGGGCGTGGACCTCGACCGCTTCGATCCCGACCGGGTCGAGCCGGCCCGGGTCGCGGCCCTGCGCCGAAGCTGGGGCCTGCCGCCGACGGGAGAGGGACCCATCACCTTTCTGCTGGCGGGGCGCCTGACCCCGATCAAGGGGCATGAGACGATCATCGCCGCCGCGGCCCGCCTCAAGGACGAGGGACGGGACCTGCGGGTCATCTTCGCGGGCGACGACCAGGGCCGGACGGCCTTCCGGCAGTCCCTCGAAGCCAGGGTGCGCGAGGCGGGACTGGAGGGACGGGTCGCGCTGGTCGGGCACTGCGACGACATGCCGGCGGCCTTCCTGGCGGCGGACGTCGCCCTCCTGCCGACGCTTGTGCCGGAGTCCTTTGGCCGGGCCGCCGTGGAGCCCCAGGTCATGGGCCGGCCGGTGATCGCCTCGGACCACGGCGGGACCACCGAGACGGTCCTGCCCGGCCAGACGGGATGGCTGGCGCCGCCCGGCGAGGCTCAGGCCTGGGCCCAGGCCATGGCCGAGGCGCAGGACCTTGGGAGCGAGGGACTTCGCCGGCTCGGACAGGCCGCCCGCGACCGCGCCGTGAAGCTGTACTCCAACGACGCCATGTGCGCCGCGACCCTGTCGGTGTATGAGCAGGTCCTGGACGCGCGGAAGGGCGGGACATGAGCCACGAGATCCGCAGGGTTCTGGTGATCAAGCTGTCGGCCCTCGGCGACTTCGTGCTGGCCCTGGCGGCGATGAAGCGCATCCGGGAAGCCCATCCGAAGGCGCACGTCACCCTGCTGACCACCCCGCCCTTCGAGGCCCTCGCACGGGCCTGCCCCTATTTCGACGAGGTGGATGCGGGCGGCAAGCCGGAGGGCGCCGGCGAGTGGATGGCCCTCCGCCAGCGGTTGAAGGCGGGGCGCTTTGACCGGGTCTATGATCTGCAGACCTCCGCCGCCTCCGCCCGCCTCTTTCTCCTGCTCTGGCCCTTCCCCCCGGCCTGGTCGGGCGTGGCCTTCGGCTGCGCCCTGCCGCACCGAACGCCCGGCAAGGACCTGATGCACACCCTGGAGCGCCAGGCCGACCAGCTGAAATCGGCGGGGATCTGGCCGGACGCCCCGACCACGCCCTTTTCTGCACCGCCGCCCGACCTGTCCTGGATCGGCGGCGCCGGGCGGGACCGGAGGCGGCGCTCCGATCGGCCGTTCATCATGCTGAGTCCGGGCGGCTCGGCCCACCGGCTGGACAAGAGATGGCCGGCCGAGGGCTATGGCCGGCTCGCCCGGCGGCTTCACGCCCGGGGGTACGACATCGTCGTGATCGGCGGCCCCCAGGAAAGCGCCCTGGCGCGGGAGATCCAGAGGAGCCTTCCCCAGGCGAGAGACCTGACCGGCAGGACCGACTTTGCGACCGTCGCCCTGCTGGGGGCCGAGACCGCCCTGGTGGTGGGCAACGACACCGGACCGCTCCATCTGGCCTCGGCCGCGGGGGCGCCGACCGTGGCCCTCTTCTCCCGCGCATCGGACCCGGGCCTGTCGGCGCCCAGGGGACATGTGATCGTCATCCAGACCGACGACCTGGCGGGGCTGGACCCGATGACGGTCGAGCGCGCGGCGAACAGCCTGCTGCCCCTGGAAGGCAGCGCTTGATCGCAGGGGCCCAGGGGGTCATATATCGAAATGCGCCGGGCTTCGTCCCGCGCGTCCCGCCGAAACAGACTGAGGAGCAAAAGCCTATTCGCCGGCCCATGCAGGCGCCGCCCGTCAAAGACGGTCCGCGCATCAACGAAGACATCCGAGTCCCCCGGGTCCTGCTGATCGATCAGCATGGCGAGAAGCAAGGGGTGATGCCCACCTCTTCCGCACTGGAGGCCGCCGAGGAAGCCGGGCTCGACCTGGTCGAGATCGTTCCCAACGCCGACCCGCCCGTCTGCAAGATTCTGGACTACGGCAAGTTCAAGTTCCAGGAACAGAAAAAGAAGAACGAGGCCCGAAAGCGCCAGAAGGTCGTCGAGATCAAGGAGATCAAGCTGCGGCCGAACATCGACACCCATGACTATGAGGTGAAGGCGCGGTCCATGCACCGGTTCTTCGGCGAAGGCGACAAGGTGAAGGTCACCCTCCGGTTCCGCGGACGCGAGCTCGCCCACCCGGAGCTGGGCATGAAGCTGCTGCAGCAGGTGAAGGCCGACTTCGAGCCGGTGGCCAAGGTCGAATATGAGCCCCGCATGGAGGGCCGCCAGATGATCATGATCCTGGCGCCCAAGTAGGATTCCGACCGGGCGGCGCCGGATTTCGTCGCCGCCCGCCCTTGCCCCTCTCGCGCCGCGGCCCTAACAGACGCCGCATGTCGGAGGCCGCCCGCCAGACCAAGCCTGCGTCGCCCTATGCGGCGATCGCCCTCACGGCGGTGATCTTTATCAACCTCCTGGGCTTCGGAATCATCATTCCGCTGCTGCCCTTCTACGCCAAGTCCTTCGACGCGCCCGCCTGGCAGATCGCCCTGATCTTCTCGGCCTACTCGATCGGCGCCTTCTTCGGCGAGCCGCTCTGGGGCCGG
>JBJTEN010000014.1:0-2858 GCA_046092925.1 Phenylobacterium sp.
GGCGGCAGGGGGGTGGAGGGCAGGGCGCCATAGCCGGCGATCCGCGCCACCTCCTCGACCAGGTCGGCCTTGCCCTCCACGTCCCGTCGCCAGGAGGGCGGGGCCACCGTCTCGCCGTCGAGTCCGAAGCCGAGGGCCGACAGGATGGCGTCCATGCGCCCGCGTCCGATGGACAGGCCGGACAGGGCCTCCACATAGCCGTGGTCGAAGACGAAGGGCGCAGGCCGCGCGGGCGCCTGGCCCGCCAGCACGGCCTCGGAGGCCTCCCCGCCGCAGATGTCCAGGATCAGCCGGGTGGCCAGCTCCAGGCCGGGCAGCAGGCTTTCCGGGTCCACGCCGCGGGCGAAGCGGTACTGGGCGTCGGAGGCGATGCCGAGGGTCCGCCCGGTCTGGGCGATGCGGATGGGATCGAACCAGGCGCTCTCGACGAAGACATCCGTGGTGGTCTCCGAACAGCCGGTGGAGGCGCCGCCCATCACCCCGCCCAGGCCGATGGCCCCCGAGGCGTCGGCGATGACGCAGGTCCCCGGGCCGGCGGCGTAGGTCTTGCCGTCCAGGGCCTCGACGCGCTCACCCTCGCGGCCCAGCCGGGACTCGATCCAGCCGCCGGACAGCCGGGCGGCGTCATAGACGTGCAGGGGGCGGGCCCGGTCGAAGGTGATCAGGTTGGTGATGTCCACCAAGGCGCTGATCGGCCTCAGTCCGATGGAGATGAGCTTCCTCTGGAGCCAGTCCGGGGAAGGGCCGTTGCGGACGCCCCGGATCAGGCGCCCGGCGAAGGCCGGACAGGCGCCGCTGTCGTCCAGCCGGATCTCCACCGGGCAGGGGAAGCCCCCGGCCACGGGGCTGATGGCGGGGGTCCTGAGCCGTCCCAGGCCCGCCGCCGCCAGGTCGCGGACGACGCCGTCCACCCCCAGCCAGTCCGGGCGGTTCGGGGTCACCTCGAAGTCGATCGCGGCCTCCAGGCCAAGGGCGACGGCGGCCGGGGTCCCGACCGCAAGTCCGCCGTCCAGTTCCAGGATTCCGTCCGACTCCTCGGCGGTCTCCAGCTCGGCGGCCGAGCACAGCATGCCGTTGGACACGACGCCGCGCACCGGCCGGGCCTCCAGCACCAGACCGTTGGCCGGGATGCAGGCGCCGATGGGCGCATAGATGGTGGTCAGGCCGGCCCGGGCGTTGGGCGCCCCGCAGACGATCTCCTTGCGGCCATCGACCGTGTCGACCTGGCAGACCCGCAGCCTGTCGGCGTTGGGGTGCTGGACGGCTTCGACGATGCGCGCGACCGAGAAGGCCGCCAGGCGTGCGCCGGGGTCATCCACGTGCTCGACCTCCAGGCCGGCCATGGTCATGGCCTCGACCACTTCCGCCACCGTGGCGTCGGTCTCGAGGTGCTCGCGGAGCCAGGAAGGGGTGAACTTCATCGCGGCGCTCCTAGCTCAGGCCCGAGGCGGGATTGGGGGCGGCGAAGGCCGAGAAGCCGTAGTGGGCCAGCCAGCGCCCGTCGGCGGCGAACATGTCGCGAAGGTCGGGCATGCCGTACTTCAGCACCCCCAGCCGGTCCACGCCGCAGCCGAAGGCGAAGCCCTGCCAGACGTCCGGGTCCAGCCCGCAGTTCCGCAGGACGTTGGGATGCACCATCCCGCAGCCCAGGATCTCCAGCCAGTCCTCGCCCTCGCCGATCTTCACCTCCCCGCCGGAGCGGTCGCAGCGCACGTCCATCTCGGCCGACGGCTCGGTGAAGGGGAAGTGGTGCGGGCGGAATCGCGTGGTCACGCGGTCGGTCTCGAAGAACTGGGCGATGAAGGTCTCGAGGGTCCACTTCAGGTGGCCCATGTGGATGCCCTTGTCGATCACCAGGCCCTCGATCTGGTGGAACATGGGCGTGTGAGTCTGGTCGGAGTCCTGGCGGAAGGTCCGGCCGGGCACGATGATCCGGATCGGCGGCTCCTGGCCCGTGGCGATCCAGGAGGGCAGCTTCTCGTTCGTCCGGTTCATGACCCGCACCTGCACCGGCGAGGTGTGGGTGCGCAGGACCTTGCGCTCGCCGTTGGCGTCCGGCGGCAGGAAGAAGGTGTCGTGCATCTCCCGCGCCGGGTGCTTGGGCGGGAAGTTCAGGGCGGTGAAGTTGTTGAAGTCGGTCTCGATGTCCGGCCCCTCGGCGACCCCGAAGCCCATGTCGGCGAAGACGGCGACCAGCTCGTCCATGACCTGCATGGTGGGGTGCACGCCGCCACGCCGCCGGGGCGGGGCGGGCAGGGACAGGTCGACCCTGTCGGCGGCCAGGCGGGCCTCCAGCTCGGCGGCCTCCAGCTCAGCCTTGCGGGCCTCGATGCGGGCGGCCAGCCGGTCGCGCATCTGGTTGATCTGGGGCCCCAGGACCTTGCGCTCCTCCAGGCTCACGGAGCCAAGGGTGCGGGCCAGCAGGGTGACGTTGCCCGACTTGCCCAGGATGGCGACACGCGCCTCGTCCAGGGCCGCCAGGTCGGCGGCGCCGTCGATCCGGGCCAGGTTCGAGCTTTCCAGTTCGGCGATGTCGGTCATGCGCGTCACTCTACAGACGGAGGCTTGAAGGAGAGGGGGCGCAAGCAAAAAGCCCCCCGGGCGCGCCGGGGGGCTTCTGATTGCGGCAGAGCCTTGGGGCTCCGGGCGTCAGGCCAGGGCGGCGCGAACCTTGTCGGCGATGGCCTTGAAACCGACCGGGTCGTTGCCGGCGATGTCCGCCAGCACCTTGCGGTCCATCTGGACCCCGGCCAGTTCAAGGCCGTGGATAAATCGGGCGTAGGTCATGCCTTCCAGGCGGGCCGCAGCGTTGATGCGCTGGATCCACAGGGACCGGAAGCTGCGCTTGCGCACCTTGC
>JBJTEN010000015.1:0-10531 GCA_046092925.1 Phenylobacterium sp.
ACGCGAAGCTCAGTCAAGACCCGCAGATCATCGAGCTGGAAGACAACCGCAGCGCTCCCGGGATCGAATGGAACCTGGCCGTGGACCGCGAAGCCGCAGGGCGGTTCGGCGTTGACGTTCTGACCGTCGGGCAGGCGATCCAGTACACGACCACAGGCGTTCTCGTGGGCCGGTTCCGACCGGACGATGCGGAGGACGAGCTGGACATCCGGGTCCGGTTCACACCCGACGGGCGCAATATGGACGCCCTGGATTCGCTCAAGATCGGCACGCCCTTCGGCCCGGTCCCCGCAAGTTACTTTGTCGACCGCCAGCCCGCCCAGCAGGTCACCCAGATTCAGCGCCGGGACGGACAGAGGCTCGTGGTCCTCCAGGCCAACGTTCCCGAAGGCGTCGCGGCCAATCAGAAGATCGCGGAACTCCGGCCGTGGCTGGAGACCGCGCCCTTGGATACGTCTGTGAAGTGGAAATTCACCGGCGCGGACGAGGAGGGCCGGGCCGCCGTACTCTTCTTTATCACCGCGATTTTCGCCGCCCTCTTCATGATGATGATCATCCTGTTGTGGCAGTTCAACAGCTTCTGGGGCGTGGCCGTCACCCTCTTTGCGGTGCTGCTGTCCACAGTCGGCGTCCTGCTTGGGGTGGTGGTCAATGTCGCCGGCACATTCAACTACATCTCGGTCATCATGATGGGCACAGGCGTGGTGGCCCTCGCGGGGGTGGTTGTCGGCCACAACATCGTCCTGGTGGACAGCTTCTATCAGCTGCGACGAGCCGGTTACTCTGCGCACGAAGCGGCGGTGCGGTCTGCGGCGCAGCGGTTCCGGCCCGTCATGCTGACGACGCTGGTGACTGTAGTCGGGCTTCTGCCCTTGATGTTCCAGTTCCACCCCAATTTCCACATCCTCGTCCTGGAATATCAGGCGCCGGGGTCTGGCCAGTGGGTGCAGCTATCGGCCGCGGTGGTCTGGGGGCTGTCCTTCGCCACCCTCCTGACCCTGATCCTCACCCCGGTGATGCTGGCCATGCCGACCGTGCTGGCGGAGAGGTTCGGAACCGTATTCGACGCCATCCGGCGTCGCGTCGGCATGCGGGCGCGGCGACGGGCCTATGAGGGTGTCCGGATCCCGCAAGCCGGCCCGGAGACGCCCACGCCCGCGGCGGCGGAGTAAGCGGCTAGGCGTCCCGGGTCTGGCGACGCCAAAGGGCGGCGTATTCGCCGTCCAGGGCCAGCAGATCTGCGTGGGCGCCGCGTTCGACGACCCGGCCCTGGCGCAGGACGAGGATCTCGTTGGCGTCGATTACGGTGGAGAGCCTGTGGGCGACGACCAGGGTCGTGCGGTTCCGGCGAACCTTTCTCAGGGTCTCCTGGATCGCCGCCTCGGTGGGACCATCCAGGGCCGAGGTGGCCTCGTCGAGGATCAACAGACGTGGATCCGCCAGGAGGGCGCGGGCGATGCCCACCCGCTGGCGCTCGCCGCCCGACAGCTTCAGCCCTCGTTCCCCCACCCGGACGTCCAGACCTCCTGGGGTCGCCCGGATGAAACCGCCAAGCTCGGCCGCCTCGGCGGCGGCCAGGATTTCCGCCCGGGAGGCGTCCGGCCGGGCGAAGGCGATGTTGGCGCCGAGGGTCTCGTTGAAGAGGGCCACATCCTGCGGGACGAGGGCGGCGGCGCGTCGAAGGTCTGAGCGAGAGAGGTCCCGAAGATCGACGCCATCCAGAGTGACCGCGCCCGAAAGGGGGTCCAGAAGCCTGAGGGCGAGACGCACGACCGTGGTCTTGCCCGCCCCGGAAGGGCCGACAAGAGCCGTGGTCGAGCCAGGCGGGACCTCGAATGTGATCGAGTCCAACCCCGCCGCACGGGCGCCATGGCGGAAGCTGACATCGGAAAAGGCGAGCCGGGCGCCCGCCCCGGAAGCCGGCGGCAATATCCTCGGCTGTTCGGGCTCGTCCACATCGGGAGGAATCCGCCCGATCTCCACCATCTGCTCCATGTCGATGAAAGCCTGGCGGATTTCCCGGTAGTTGAAGCCCAACATGTTCAAGGGCTGATAGAGGCCGATGACCAGAAGCACCGCCATGGTCACATCGCCAAGCCGCATCCTGCCCTCGAGAACCTCGATCCCGGCGAGGAGCACCATGATGGCGAGGCCCAGGTTCAGCACCAGCGCCTGGACGGAATTCAAGAGGGCCAAGGAGGTGTTTGCCCGAACGGCGGCTCGGACATAGCCGGACATGGCCTTCGCGTAGTCCGCCACGGAGCGGCCTTCCTGTCCAAAGGACTTCACCGTCTCGAAGCTGAGGAGGGAATCCACGGAAACACCCGCGGCCTTGCCGTCCGCCAGGTTGAGTTCACGCCTGTGCTCCAGGCGCCAGTCGGTGATGCGGAAGGTCAGAACGGCGTAGATCACAATGGTGGTGAAGGTCGCCGCGGCGAACCGCCAATCGAGCCGCGCCGCCATCACCGCCATCGCGAGGACAAGCTCGAGAGCCGTAGGCCCGAGATTGAATACCACGCTGCGGATCAGAAAATCTGTGGATCGGGAGCCTCGGTCGATGATCCGCGCCAGGGCGCCGGTCTGCTTGCCCTGATGATAGTCGAGAGAGAGGGACAGCACGTGCCGGAAGGTCTCCTCCGCCGCCTTCGCCATGGTCGCCTGCGAGACAGGCGTGAAGATGGCCTCGCGGGCGTTGGGCGCCGTGGCTGCAATCAGCCTGAGGCCGGCGAATCCCAGGGCCAGGAGGACGAAGGCCGTCCCCATCCCTCCCCCCGGGGTTGCAGTCGACGACTCCGTCAGCCGGTTTATGGCCTCTCCCAGCAGCACTGGCGCCGCCACCCCGGCCGCCTTTCCCAGGAAGATCAGAGCGAGAGCGACGCCGATCCTCCAGGACAGGCCGGACGCGCCGCTTCGGAGAACAAGACGCCAGAGGTCCGACATGGCGCTCCAGAAGTCGAAGCGCCCGATGGTCGGAACGGCATCTGTTCCGCGAGGCTGGCTGTGGTGAAAGGCCATGGCGAAAGGTTCAGGGGAGGACTTGGGTCGACTGTACGCCGCCCCCGGGCGTCATCCAGTCAATCCGGCTTCCCCCGACCTGCGGCGTCACCCGAACAGGGCCTTCGACCAGGGGTGCGGGCGACGACAGGCGCAGCACCATCTCCCGGTTGAGGCCCTCCCCGAATACCCTGAGCCGGCTCTCACCCATCGGCACAGGACCATTCAGACGAATCTCAAATCGCCCCGAGACGTCCGAGCGGCCCTCGCCGGCCCGCCGACCGTTGATCTGGGCGACAAAGAGCCCTTCCGGCGGCGCCTGCCCCGAAATGATCGTTCCTCCGCGCCGGTCGTAGTCGACCACCAAGGTCTGCCGACCCGCATCTCCGAGCGGCCGCGCAGCGGCGCCCGCGCGGAGCAGCCAGCCGCCGGTTGCAGGCGAGTGGAATACATATCCTTCCGCCTGGAGGGTCCTGCCCTGCACCACCTGGGACAGGCCGAAGACCATGGGCGCCCCGCCGGTCGCCTGCAGACGCCATCGGCCGTCTGCGTCGGCCTCGACCGTCAATCTCTCGCCTCCCGGCCGGGTCAGTTGCACCCGGGCCCCCGCCGCCGCCAGCCCGGTGATCTCGGTGTCGGGTCCCAAAGATTGAAACCGGTCCACCGAAACGGGCGGGAAGTAGGCCGCCTCATCCTGGCGGCCGCCAGCCGGGTCCTGAGGCGGCGGCTGAGGGCTGCAGCCGGCCAGCGCCAGAACCGCGAAGACCGACAGGAACTGGAGACAGGCGACGACCGGGCTGCGCCTCATGCTCCGCCGACCCGGTCCCTGAAACCGTTGACGATCGGATACCTGCGATCCCGACCGAAGGCCCGGGCGCCGATCTTCACACCCGGAGCCGACTGACGACGCTTGTACTCGGAACCATAGAGAAGGCGCTGGACCCTCTCGACCGTATCCTGCGGAAAGCCCCACGCGACGATTTCGTCCAGGGTGGCCTCTTCTTCGACAAGGCCGTGCAGGATGCCGTCCAGTTCCTCGTACTCCGGTAGGCTGTCCTGGTCCTTTTGGTCAGGTCGTAACTCGGCGGACGGGGGTTTGGTCAGGATCCGCTCCGGGATGGGGTCCAGTCCCCTGCCGAATGGATCATGGGCGTTACGCCAACGGCAAACCTCGTAGACCTCTGTCTTGTAGAGATCCTTGAGCACGTTGTAGCCGCCGCACATGTCTCCGTAGAGGGTCGCATATCCCACGGCCATCTCGCTCTTGTTCCCCGTGGTCAGCAGCATCGCGCCGAGCTTGTTGGACAGGGCCATGAGGGAAAGCCCCCGGATGCGGGCCTGGATGTTCTCCTCGGTCAGGTCAGGCGGGCGGTTCTCGAAGTGGGGGGTGAGCATCACGGCGAATGCGTCGACGGCCGGAGAAATGGGAATCTCATCCAGCCTCACGCCCAGCCGGCGGGCGCAGTCGGCGGCGTCGTCCAGGCTCTCCTGGCTGGTGTAGCGCGACGGGAGCATAAAGCAGCGCACCCGATCCGGCCCCAGGGCGTCGACCGCCACAGCCGCTGTCAGCGCCGAGTCCACGCCGCCTGACAGACCCAGAAGCACACCGGGAAAGCCGGACGTGTTCACATCGTCCCTGAGCGCCACCACCATGGCGTGGTGCATGGCTGCGGCGCCCTCCAGGCGATCGGCAAGAGGCGGCCCTGAACCGGTCCATCCCTCCCGGCCCTCGATCCAGTGCATGACGCCGAGCGCCTCCTCGAAGGCTGGCAGTTGCATGACCTGGCGTCCACGGGCATCGAGGGCGAAGGAGGCCCCGTCAAATACAAGCTCGTCCTGTCCGCCGACCTCGTTCACATAGATCAGAGGAAGACCCGTCTCCGCAACGCGGGCTCGCGCCACCTCGGACCTCTCCTCTTCGGCGGTCCGGCGATAGGGAGAGCCATTCGGAGCCAGGAGGATCTCCGCGCCGCGCCTCGCGAGGTTCGCGCAGACATCAGATGACCAGATGTCCTCACAGATCGGAGCGCCAAGCCGGACGCCCTTCCAGCTGAAGATCGAAGGTTCCTCACCCGGCTCGAAGATCCGCTTCTCGTCGAACACGCCGTAGTTGGGAAGGTCACACTTGAAGGCGACGCCACGGATCTCGCCGCCAGCCAGGAAGGCAAGGGCGTTACGGGGCCGGCGGCCTGGCCCCTCGGCCGGCCAGATGACGCCGACCAGGGCGGCGAAGTCCTCGTCCGTCTCCGCCGCAAGACGTTGGACCGCAGACTGTCCGGACCTCCAGAAGGCCGGCTTCATCGCAAGATCCTCCGGGGGATAACCGTTGATGAAGAGCTCCGGGAATACGGCGATATCCGCACCGGCGGCCCTGGCTTCGGCCATCTTCTGGCGGGCCTGGGCCTCGTTGGCGTGGATGGCGCCAACGGTCGGGTTGGCCTGCACGGCGGCGATGACAATGGACCTGTTCATGCCCCGACCTTTAGCGTCGACGGCCCTTGCCCGCCAGTCGGGCCTGGACACGATTAACGCTCCGGCGCGTCGCTTCCGAAGGAGGGCAGGGCCTGGAGCATGTCATTCATGTTCGCTTCGGACACCTGGATCAGGCCATCGCCCGGGCGATCAAGATCCAGGATCAGCATGAAGGCGAGGGTCACCAGCAGGAACATGATCACCGAGACCCATCTGCGATGGGCGTGCGCTCCGGCGGAGACGTACCCAAGGACCCCCGCAACCCCGATCGCATAGGCCATGAGTGCGCCAAGCACAGCGGGGGGAATTCGGGCTGCGAGGGCCGCCTTCCTCTGGCCCTCCACCTCGATCATGCGGGTGACGCTCTGCACCAGAAAGTTGGCGAGAGCCGGCGTCCTTGAGGCGCGCGCAGCGGCGGTGGTCCTTTGCCACATGGGCACCTGAAGCGCTTCAGAATGCGCCTGGGCGGCGAGTTGGGAAGGGCCCGCCAGTTCCCCTGTGACCCGGCGAACCTGCGCATACGAGATGATCACCCGGCTCAGGTCGGTGCGATACGGCTCATCCAGCAACTGCGCCCGCATGAAGGCCACGCCGATCGCATTGGCTTCCTCGACCACGAGGGTGCGGCGAAGCTCATGCCGGGCCAGCGCCAATGAGAAGGTGAAGGCGATCAACAGGGACAGGAGGCCCACCACGCTTGTCGCAATGAGGCCTTCGCCAGCCTGTGACAGGCCGGCGCCGACCGAACTTGAGCGACGTCGACGCAGTCCCTCGACAAACATGCGGGTGGTCAACATGAGAATGAACAAGGTCAGGCCGACCAGCCAAAGCTGCTGGTCAGACACGAACCGAGAGAGGGCGTTCATGGGGTCGTGGGCCTCCCGCGCCCGGAGTCGGGCGACGACCGGGAGAGTTTCAACCCTCCGGGGAATGGGTCAAGTCGGATGGTTCAGCCGAGCCGTGGCTGGGCCTTCAGCCACGGCGAAAGCCGGCGCAGGCCTTCCTGAACAAGGTCTGTGGACACGGCGAAGCTCATGCGAACGAAGCGCCAGCCATCGACAGGGTCAAAGTCGACCCCGGGCGCCAGGGCCACACCAGTCTCCCGAAGGATTTTCTCGCAGAACGCCAGGCTGTCATGGGTCAGATGACCGACATCGGCGTAGATGTAGAACGCCCCGTCCGGCGGTGCGATGGAGGCCAGACCCAGGTCGGGAAGCGCGTCAAGGAGCAGCGACCTGTTGCGGCGATAGACATCGACATTCTCCTCGAGCTCCTCGCGGCTGTCGAAGGCCGCAAGGGCTGCATGCTGGCTCAGAGACGGTGCGGTCAGAAACAGGTTTCCGATGAGGGCCCGCGCACGGCCGAGGTGGGACGGCGGCGCCGCGAGCCACCCCAGTCGCCATCCGACCATGCTGAAGTACTTCGAAAAGCTGTTGATGACGAAGGCCTGGTCGGTGAACTCGAGGACGGATCGCGCGCGTTCGCCATAGGCGAGGCCATGATAAATCTCGTCGGAGACCAGTCCGAGGCCCCGCGCCTCGCAGGTTCTGACTATGGCCTCCATCTCCGCCGGAGGCAGGATCGAGCCTGTGGGGTTGGCTGGGCTGGCGATGATCACGCCCGCAAGCGGTCCCTCGATGCGACCAAGAGCCTCGGCGGACAGCTGGTAGCCGACCTCAGGCCCGCAAGGGATTTCCACCGGCTCCAGGTGCAGAGCGCGAAGCGTATTCCGATAGGCGACATAGCCCGGACGGGCCAAGGCGACTCGATCTCCGGCGGCGAAGCGGGCCGACAGAGCCAGAACCAGAGCCGGAGACGCCCCGCACGTCAGCAGGAGACGGTCCGCAGGGAGGTCGACGCCATAGACTTCCTGGTAGTGCAGGCTCAGCCGGAGCTTCAGCGCCTGGCTCTCCCAGTAGCTCCCGGGATCGGAGTCGAGGGCCCTGTGCGCCGCGGCGATGGCCGCGGAAGGCGCACCGGTCGAAGGCTGACCGAACTCCATGTGGACGATCGAGGCGCCATCGGCCTCAAGCCGCCGGGCAAGGACACTCAGAGTGATGGCGTGGAAGGGGTCGATTCTCGGGAGCGCCGAGGCGTCAGTCGTCACGATGAACCCGTTCGCGGCGCTCATGCCTCTCCTGCGCCTCCAAGCTCAGGGTGGCGATGGGCCGGGCGTCCAGGCGCGCAAGTCCGATCGGCTCTCCGGTCTCTTCACAGTAGCCGTACGAGCCCTCGTCAATGCGCCGAAGCGCTTCTTCGATCTTGGAAATCAGCTTGCGCTGGCGATCACGGGTCCGCAGTTCCAGCGCCCTGTCGGTCTCCGATGTCGCGCGATCGGCAAGATCCGGATGGTTCTCGGTCTCCGCCTGAAGATGCGCCACAGTTTCCCGGGATTCGCGGAGAATTTCCTCTTTCCAGGCCATGAGCTTCCGGCGGAAGTACTCCCGCTGACGCTCATTCATGAAGTCCTCGTCCTCGGACGGTCGATACCCAGGTTCTGTATCCAAGACGTCCAGCTTGGGCATTTGAACCTTATCCCCCCTTGAGCGCGAAGCCCGAAATCTGTGGGGGCTTATAGCAAACCCGATTAAGGGCGCAACGCCCAACAAACCGTGGTCATTTGACGAAGCCGCGGACCTCCATCTTGGCCATCTCGACGGCCGCCCGGGTCTCTATCTCGTTGAGTACGCCCTCAAGTTCGGGATCCCCTGTGGCCTCCCGCTTTTCGCCGATCGCCTGGGATAAAGCGCGTATCTGGTCGGGCGTCAGGACACCGTCAATCAACGCCAGCTTGAGGTCGTCGAGCACATCCAGCAGGCGTCCGGCCCGGCGGATGGAACGTCGGCGTCCCTCGAGCGGCCCCCCGACGTCCTGAAGCGCCAAAAGCGCCTCGACACCCATCACCCCGCCCAGGCTCGTCGAGGGCGCAGCCGGCGCCGCCCGTCCGGCTTCCCCTGCGCCGGACAACGAGAAAGCTCCGCCGGTGGAACTGGCGCGCTTCGCGGAAGAAGGACCGGCCGAGACGCCGGTAGGACCTGTCACCTTCATGCTCCCACCCTAGCGCAGGCGGGCTTGAGGTATGGTTAATGCCGGGCAATTTCTGCACTGGGCGCCGACAATGCATCGACCACGGATGCAAGACCTCTGACTCTTCAAGGTTTTTTCGTCTCCGGCTGATGGCACGGGACTGGCAAGGTCAGGGTCGAGCGTCATTTTCCCGGAAGCCTCCATGTCTCTCCTCAGTCGCATTTTCAGCCTGGCCCTGGCGAGCGCCATCCTGCTTTCGCCCCTCGGGAGCGAGGCTCAGGCGCGCTCGCGCATCAAGGATATCGTGGAGTTCGAGGGCGTCCGGGAGAACATGCTCGTGGGATACGGCCTTGTGGTCGGCCTGAACGGGACGGGAGACTCGCTGCGCAACGCCCCCTTCACCCGCCAGAGCCTCGAGGCGATGCTTGAGCGCCTGGGCGTCAACATCCGTGAGACGAACCTGAACACCAAGAACGTGGCGGCGGTGATGGTGACCGCCAGGCTTCCGCCCTTCGCTACGGCCGGGTCGCCAATCGACGCCTCGGTCTCCGCCATGGGCGATGCAAAGAGTCTTCTGGGCGGCACCCTTCTCGTCACCCCGCTGATGGGCGCCAATGGAGAAGCCTATGCCGTCGCCCAGGGCACCGTCCAGACGGGCTCTGTCTCGGCAGGCGGCGCTTCAGGGAGTTCGGTCACCAAGGGGGTTCCGACGGCGGGGCGGATCGCCGGCGGGGCGATCGTCGAACGTGAACTGGGCTTCCAGCTCGCGTCCATGCCGCAGATGCGCATGACCCTGCGCAATCCGGACTTCACCACCGCCCGCCGCGTCGCGGAGGCCGTGAATGGCGTCTATCCGGGAACAGCCGTCGTTGAGAACCCGTCCATCGTGACGATGCGGCCGCCCATCGGCGTGAACATGATCGCCATGATTTCACGCATCGAGAACCTGCCGGTCGACACTGACGAACCCGCCAAGGTGGTGATCGATGAAGTCGCCGGGGTCATTGTGATGGGCGATAATGTCCGCATCTCCACCGTCGCCATCGCCCAGGGCAACCTGACCATCCGGGTTCAGGAGACCCCCGCGGTCAGCCAGCCCAATCCCCTGGCCCAGGGACAGACCGTCGTGACGCCCCAGTCGAGCGTCAGTGTCGATGAAGAAAAGGGCCGGCAACTGATCACCCTCCGGAGCGGCGCGTCGCTGTCCAGTCTTGTCGCGGGTCTGAACACCCTCGGCGTGACCCCCCGGGACATGATCTCCATTCTTCAGGCCATCAAGGCCGCTGGCGCCCTGCAGGCCGATATCGAGGTGATGTGATGACGGCAGCCGTGTCCTCGAACTTTGCGCCCTCCCCGCTCGCGCCCTCGCCCGAGGCGATCCAGCGGCGCAGGATCACGGAAGCCGCCCAGGCCTTCGAGACCTCGTTCCTCTCGGTGATGATCGGGCAGATGTTCGCCGGAATGGAGACGGAAGGCCCCTTTGCCGGCGGCAGCGGTGAGGCCGCCTTCAGGTCCTTCCTCGGTGACGCCATAGCCCGGCAGATCACGAAATCCGGCGGTGTCGGCCTGTCAGGCCCGGTCCAGGCGGAGATGCTCAGGCTTCAGGGGCTCAGCTAGGAGAAAAGATGATGGCCTTATCGGCAGACACCCCCGGTGAGCGGGTTCATCAGCTCATCGACCTAACCGAGCGACTGACGGAGCTGATCGCCGCCGAGGCGCAGGCCTTCGAGTCTCACCGTCCCCAGGACGCCGCTGCGCTGGTCGAGGAGACATCCCGGCTGGCCAACATCTATCGGCACGAATCCGCCAGAGTCCGGTCGAATCCGGACCTGATCAGTCATGCCTCCCTGGAGGACAGGACCCGGCTCATGCGCGCGACGGAAGCCTTCGACGCTGTGCTCGCCCGGCAGGGGCGCGCCCTTGAGGCGGCGAAGACGGTCACCGAGGGATTGGTCCAAGCGATCGCCAAAGAGGTGGCGTCCCAGAGGTCGCGTGGCGTCGGGTACGGTCCCGGGGCCAAGGCCCACGTCATGAGCCT
>JBJTEN010000016.1:0-2644 GCA_046092925.1 Phenylobacterium sp.
CGCTCGACGCTTTCCACCGGCCCGGAGGCCTCCCGGGCGACGATGCCGGACTCGAAGGCGGACATGACCTCTGGCGTCAGGAGCGGCCTCAGGGCCTCCCGGTCACCGGCGGCGTAGGCCGTCACGAGGGTCCTGTAGGCGTTCCGGGAGCTTGTGAGGAAGGTCTGCGGATCAAACCCCGGGTCCCGGGCGCGCACCGCAGAGAGCCCGGAGGGCGCGTCTTCGGAGAGCAGGGGCTCGGTGATGATCGGGGCAAGCGGACGAGGCGCGGGTGCGACCGGCTCAGGCCGGGCGGCCCGTTCCTCGGGCTGACGGCCCATCCTGCGGCCCAGCACGGCGTAAAGCTGCAGCAGGGCGACGGCGGCGACGAGGGCGAGGAGGATAAGCTGGAGCACGGCGGGTGTCCGGGCGGTTGGGTCAGGGCTTTGTCGGTCAATATAGAGGCTTATTCCTCGCGCGTCAGGGGGCGGAGCCGAGATTGCGCACGGAACGGGCCCGTGTTAGCCAGCCGGGCCGGCTGAAGGGCCTCCTGCGACCGGTCCGAGGTCCAGAAGGAGCCCCCGATGTCAGACGTTGATTCCCTGCCCGCCGCCGCCAGTCCGGAAGCCGGGGCCACAGAGCCGGGCATCCGGATTCTTGCCCAGTTCGTGCGCGACCTGTCCTTCGAAAACCCCAGGGCGCCCGACAGCCTGCGCTCAGGCGGCGCCCAGCCCCAGATCGACATGGGCGTGGAGATGAACGCGCGCGGCCGTGAGGACGGCCTCTTCGAGGTGGACCTCAAACTGTCCGCCCGCGCTTCGCGCGAGGATGGCCCGGTCTTCATGGTTGAGCTCGTCTACGGCGGACTGTTCGCCATCGAGGGCGTCCCGGCGGAGAATCTCGAGCCTGTTCTTCTCGCGGAATGCCCCCGGTTCCTGTTTCCCTTCGCCCGCCGGATCATCGCGGACGTGACCTCCGACGGCTCCTTCCCCCCCTTCATGCTGGACCCGATCGACTTCGGCGCCGTCTATCTGGCGCGCAAGGCCGAGGCCGAGGGCATGGGACAGGCGGTCGGCACGGCCTGAGCCGAACGCTCCGCCCGTTTCAGAGCCAGGCTTTCCAGAGCTCCGACTTGACCGTTCCCAGAACGAACTCGGCGTGAGCCGACCGCTCGGCGTCTGTGGAGCGGGAGGCGAGCGGGCGCGGGCGAGGACCACGAACTCCCGCCGCAAGCACGGTTTCAGAGGCGGCCATCGACGTGACGGTCAGGTCCAGCGCCCGTTCGCGGCCGCCGCTGAGCTCCAGATAGACCGCCGCCAGCAGGCGGGCGTCGATGAGGGCGCCATGCTTCTCCCGCTCCGAGAGGGAGATCCGGAAGCGCTTGCACAGGGCGTCGAGGGAGTTCTGCATTCCCGGAAAGCGGCGCCTGGCCAGGGCGAGGGTGTCCACCCATCGCGCGTCCGGGAGATCCGGGAGGCCGGCCAGGCCAAGCTCCCTGTTGACGAAGGCCCGGTCGAAGGCGGCGTTATGGGCGACTAGCGGCGCCTCCCCCACGAAATCCAGGAATGCGTGGGCGACCTCGGGGTCGGCGAAGCGCGGCTTGCCCTTCAGGAACTCGGCGGAGAGCCCGTGGACGCGCTCAGCCTCAGGGGGCATGTCCCGCTCGGGATCAATATAGGCGTGAAAGCTCCGGCCCGTGGGCAGGAAGTCCTCGATCTCCAGGGCGGCGATCTCCACCAGGCGGTGACCGAGGTGGGGCTCGAAGCCGGTGGTCTCTGTGTCCAGGACGATCTCGCGGGGCATGGCGCCTGAATGCCCTGCTTTGAGCTGTGCTTCAATCGCCGGGCCGGTGGCGGCGCGACCGGAATCCGGGGTCCCGGACCGCCGCCAGGACCCTGGCGACGTCGGCCCGCGCCGGCTCCAGGCCCCGCCCGGTCTCGATGATGAAATCCGCCCGGGCGCGCTTGTCGGCGTCCGGCGTCTGGCGGGCGAGGATGGCGGCGAGGCGGTCGGGCGTCATGCCATCCCGCGCCAGGACCCGGGCCCTCTGCACATCGCTGGGGGCCGTGACGACCACGACGGCGTCCATGTTGCGCTCGCCGCCGGTCTCGAAAAGCAGGGGGATGTCGAACACCAGGACATCGGCGCCCGACGCCTCCGCCTGTCTGAGGAACTCGGCGCGGTCCCGCCCGAGCAAGGGGTGAACGACGGCGTTCAGGCGCGTCATCGCCTCGTCGTCTCCCAGGACCCGGAGCCTCAGGGCTTCCCGGTCCACCGCGCCGTCCCGGGTCACGCCGGGAAAGGCGTCCTCGAGGGGCGCCACCGCCGCCCCGCCCCGGACGTAGAGGGCCGCCACCGCCGCATCGGCGTCATACACCGGGACACCGGCGTCCCGGAACATCTGGGCGGTGGTGGACTTGCCCATCCCGATGGAGCCCGTCAGCCCGATATGGATCATGTCGCCTCTCCGAGAATGCGAAGGACCCGCCCCCGAACATCGGCCCGGGCGGGCGGGGGCTGGCCGAAAAAGGCTTCAAACGAGGGGATCGCCTGGCCGATCAGCATGTCCAGTCCGTCCACGGTTTTCAGGCCGCGCCCTGCGGCGGCGGTCAGGAAAGCGGTCTGCAGGGGCCGATAGGTCATGTCCATGGCCACCGCGGAGGCC
>JBJTEN010000017.1:0-2825 GCA_046092925.1 Phenylobacterium sp.
CCGCTGCGTCCTCGACTCCATCACCTCGCTGCAGAACGGCGCGGACCTGCTGTGGATCGAGACCGAGAAGCCGCACGTCGAGCAGATCGCCAGCATGATGGACCGGATCCGCGAGGTCATCCCGAACGCCAAGCTGGTCTATAACAACTCGCCGTCCTTCAACTGGACCCTGAACTTCCGCCAGCAGGTGTTCGACGCCTGGAAGACGGAAGGCAAGGACGTCTCGGCCTATGACCGCGAGAAGCTGATGAGCGTCGACTATGACGGCACGGCCCTGGCCTACGAGGCCGACGAGAAGATCCGCACCTTCCAGGCCGACGGCGCCCGCCGGGCGGGGATCTTCCACCACCTCATCACCCTGCCGACCTATCACACGGCCGCCCTGTCCACGGACAACCTGGCCAAGGAGTACTTCGGCGAGGCCGGCATGCTGGGCTATGTGCTGAACGTCCAGCGGCAGGAAATCCGCCAGGGCATCGCCTGCGTGAAGCACCAGAACATGTCCGGCTCGGACATCGGCGACGACCACAAGGAATACTTCGCCGGAGAGGCCGCCCTGAAGGCGTCCGGCGAGGCCAACACCATGCACCAGTTCGCCTGACGGCGGGTCGGTCCAAGGCGAAAAGTCAGGGCCCCGGAGCGATCCGGGGCCCTTTTTCTCAGGAGGCTCAGCGCACCTTCACGAAGCGAAGCGTCATGCGGTCGCTCTCGCCGATGGCGTCATATCGGGCGCGGTCGAAGTCAGGGGCGGGCTGGGCGCCGGGCGCAGAGCTGCGCCTGACGGGCGGGAGCGTCCAGACGCCGAAGGGGTGATCCTTGGAGTCCTTAGGGTTGGCGTTGATCTCCGAACGGGCGTCCAGTCGGAAACCGGCCGCCTCTGCCGCGGCGATCACCGCCGCTTCGGACACATAGCCGTCGCGGCCGTCGGCGGCCATGGGACGGGGATCGGAACGGTGCTCCTCCACCGCCAGGACGCCGCCCTTCTTCAGAACGGCGTTGAAGTCGTTCATGACCTTGGGGAGCATGCCCGGTGTCCACATCCAGTTGTGGATGTTGCGGGCGGTCAGAACCAGGTCCGCCGAGCCGGGCGGTCCCAGAGGCCCGGACACGGCGCCAAAGCCGACGAACTCCACCTTGCCGTAGCGCGCCGTATCAGCGAAGCGGGCCTCGAAGTCCGCCCGGGCCATTCGCGCGCCTTCGGAGAGGCTGGGATTGGCGAGATCCGCGACCCCGGCGATGTAGCGGCCCTTCGTCGCCAGGGCGTAGGGCGCCAGGATCTCGGTCCAGTACCCGCCACCGGGCGAGACCTCGACGACAGTCTGGCCAGGCTTCAGGCCCCAGAAGCTGAGGGATTGAGCGGGATTGCGGAACTTGTCCCGGGCGCGGTCGGCGGCGGGGCGCGCCTCTGAGGCCACGGCCTTGGCCAGGGCGGCGTCGGCGGCGAGGGCGCCGGGCGCAGAGGCCAGGACAAGGGCGGCGGCGGCCAGGCCGAGGGCCTGGCGTCGGGAGGCGGTCATTTCGGATCTCCGTGCAGAGAGGGCGCAGGCCCTGAGAGTTGGGCGCCCGGGCCCGATCCGCAAGGGGTCAGCACCAGCTGGCGGCCCCGGCTACGGGCTCCTTCAGCAGCCCTTCGATATTGGCCTCGATGATCCGGTAGCCGACATTTCCATAGAGGGTCTGACGGCCGTCGTTCAGCACCAGGCTGGGACTGCCCTTGACCCCCAGGGCCAGGGCCTCCTGGTAGTCGGCCATCAGGGCCGCGTGGGCTTCGCCCCTTGCAAGCCGGGCGTGGACGTCGGCCAGGTCTGCTCCCGCCTCGGCCAGCACGGCGTCAATCACGCTGGACTGGGCGATATCCCTCCCGCTCTCAAAGAAGGCTCTCCGGATCAGCCCGATGGCCCGATCCGCCATTCCCGCCTCGCCGCCCTCCGCCTCCTGCGCCTGAACCGCCTTCAAGGCCAGATGAGCGGGCAGGGACGAGGCCGGGCGGACCCTCCGCCACAGGTCCGGGCTGGCGGTGAGCTCGGGAAAGCCTTCGAGAACGTGGTCGAGGTGGGCGGCGAAACCCTGATGGCCGCCCTTGGCCCCCCAGTTCGCCTGGATCTTCGCCTCCGTGGCGCCGAAGACATTGCAGAAGCGCTGCGTCACCCGGACCGCCTCGCCCTGAGTCCTGCGAAGCTCGGCGAGGCGCAGCTCGCCGATCCAGGCCCAGATGCAGAGAACATCGGTGAAGCAGGTGATGGCGACGGTCTTCATGGGCGACTCCGTTACGCGCGCGCCGGCTCATACCGGGTTCGCGCCTCTCCTCCCGCACCTGACTTGTCCGCAATCGCGCCCGTCGCCATGATGCGCATCAAAGGCGCAGGGGAGGCCGGAATGAGCCAGGAAGCCGAGAGCGTGACCTATCGGGTCGAGAACCACATTGCGGTCATTACACTGAACCGGCCCGAGCAGCGCAACGCCCTGAACTTCGAGGCCTATGATCGTCTGGAGCGCGCCTTCCGCCAGGCCGTCCGGGATCCCGAGGCCCGCTGCGTGATCGTGACCGGCGCCGACCCGGCCTTCTGCTCCGGCGACGACGTGCGCGAGATCATGGCGGGGCCGAAGCCGGCGATACCGCCGCCCCCGACCGTGCGCCACGCCCCGACGCCGGCGGCCATGGCGGCCCTGGAGTGCGACAAGCCGGTCATCGCCGCGGTGAACGGCGCCGCCGTGGGCTGGGGCATGGAGCTGGCCCTCTATGCGGATATCCGCATCGCCAGCGAGAAGGCGAAGTTCGCCGAGCTGTTCATCAAGCGCGGCCTGACCTGCGATGTCGGCGGCTT
>JBJTEN010000018.1:0-8696 GCA_046092925.1 Phenylobacterium sp.
GCGCCGGCTGGCGCGACCGGCGCACCGACGCCCCCGCCGTCGGGTTCGAGCATCTCAGCTTCGCCTACCGCGAGGACACGCCGGTCATCCGCAACCTTGACCTGCATGTCCCCGCCGGAGAGGTGATCGGCCTCCTCGGCCGGACCGGCAGCGGCAAGACGACCCTGACCCGCCTGCTCTTCCGGCTCTACGATCCCCAGGAAGGGGCCGTGACCCTGGATGGCGTGGACATCCGTCAGGCCCGGCTGGCGGAGTTGCGCGGCCGGATCGGCCTGGTCACCCAGGAGGTCCAGCTCTTCGACGCCAGCATCCGGGATAACGCCACCCTCTTCGATCCCGGCGTGCCGGACTCCCGGATCACCGAAGTGCTGAATGATCTGGGACTTGGCGACTGGCTGGCCCGCCAGCCGGAGGGTCTGGGAACCGTGCTTCGCGCCGGCGGCGGTCTTTCGGCGGGGGAAGCCCAGCTCCTGGCCTTCGCCCGGGTCTTTCTGAAGGACCCTGGCCTCGTCGTGCTGGACGAGGCCTCCTCGCGGCTTGACCCCGCCACCGACCAGCTCATTGAGCGGGCCCTGGACA
Organism: Phenylobacterium sp.; assembly: GCA_046092925.1. Classification (GTDB taxonomy): domain Bacteria; phylum Pseudomonadota; class Alphaproteobacteria; order Caulobacterales; family Caulobacteraceae; genus Phenylobacterium. The sequence continues at coordinate 580 of JBJTEN010000018.1, forward strand.
GGCTGCTGGGAACCGACGGGTCCGGGCGCAGGCGCACCGCCATCATCATCGCCCACAAGCTCTCGACCGTGCAGCGGGCCGATCGCATCGCCATTCTCGACCAGGGGGGACTCCTGGAGACGGGCCGCCGGACCGAGCTGGAGGCAGACCCCCAGTCCGCCTACGCCCGCCTGCTCAAGACCGGTCTCGCGGAGGTGATGGGGTGAGCGAGATTGATCGGTCGGCGACCGACCCGGAGACCGGCGACATCCCTCCGGCCCTTCCGGCGCCGGACCAGACCGCCTTCCGGCAGGCCGCACGGATCGCTGCGGCGCGGCCCTGGCTGTTCAGCATCAGCATGGCGCTCTACGCCGCCTTCTACGCCCTGCCCCTGCTGTCCGGCCTCGTCCAGAGGGCGATCTTCGACAACCTGTCGGGGCACGCCATGGCGGGCTTCAATGTCTGGACCCTGGTGGGGCTCTGGTTCGCCGCCCAGCTCTCGCCCCTGTTTGTCTCCTACTTCACGCCCTGGGCCTTCGTGACCTTCACCTCGGCCTCGCGGCTGATGATCCGGACCAACATGATGGGCTGGATCATGTTCGCGAAGGGACCGAGGGTCTCGCCGGGCACCTCGGGCGAGGCGCTCAGCCGGTTCCGCGACGATGTGGCCGAGGTGATCGCCTTCATGGAGGGTTGGGCCGAGACCTTCGGCCAGGCCGTCTTCGCCGTGCTCGCCCTGATCATCATGTGGCGGATCAATACGCCGGTCACCCTGGCCATCATCGCGCCGATGATCCTGATGGTGTTCATCACCCAGAAGATCACCGCCGGCATCCACCGCTATTCCCGGGTGGCGCGGGAGGCGGAAGCCAAGGTCACCTCCTTCGTCGGCGAGACCTTCACCGCCGTACAGGCCGTTCGGGTGGCGGGGGCCGAGGATCGCGTGCTGGGCCGGCTGGCGCACCTCAACGAGACCCGCCGGCGGACGGCGGTCCGGCACCGCATCTATGTCACCCTGCTGGACACCTTCGGAGCGGGGACCTCGAGCCTCGCCTTAGGCCTGATCCTCCTGCTGGCCGCCAGCGCGATGAAGGCGGGGGAGTTCTCGGTGGGCGACTTCACCCTGTTCGCGGCCTATGTCGGCGCAGCCACCTCCGCCCCGCGCTGGCTGGGGCGCCTGCTCGCGCGCAAGCGCACCGCGGACGTGGCCCTGATGCGGATCGAGAGGCTGCTGGGCGACGCCCCCCGGGAGCGGATCTCCGAGGCCCGTCCGCAGGGGCCCGAGCCCACAGGCCGCCATGATCCTCTGCAGACCCTGGAGGTCCGGGGGCTGACCTGCCGGCACGGCGGCTCCGGAAACGGGGTGGAGGATATCAGCTTCACCCTCCACCGCGGTACGGTGACCATCGTCACCGGGCGCGTGGGCGCAGGCAAGACAACCCTGCTCCGCGCCGTGCTGGGGCTGCTCCCGGCCCAGGCCGGCGAGGTGTTCTGGAATGGCGAGCGGGTCGAAGACCCTGCGACCTTCCTGACGCCGCCGCGCTGCGCCTATACCGGCCAGACCCCCCGGCTCTTCACCGAGACCCTGAGGGAGAACATCTCCATGGGCCTCGATCTGACCGCTGCGGACTTCGACCGCGCCATCCATCTGGCCGTGATGGAGGACGACGTCGCCCGCCTCGCCGAGGGACTGGACACCCGTGTCGGCACCCGGGGCGTCACCCTCTCCGGCGGGCAGGTCCAGCGATCTGCGGCGGCCCGCATGTTCGCGCGCAGGCCGGATCTCCTGGTCTTCGACGACGCCTCCAGCGCCCTGGACGTGCGCACCGAGCACGCCTTCTGGACCCGGCTCTTCGAGCAGGAGGACGAGAGCCCCACATGCCTTGCGGTGTCTCACCGCCTGGAGGCCTTCAGGCGGGCGGACCAGATTCTCGTCGTCGAAGCAGGACGCATCGCGGCCCAGGGCGACCTCCAGAACCTCCTGGAGACGAGCCCGCTCTTCCAGGAGATCTGGAACGAAACCCTCAGGGCCCACGCCCACGGCGAGGAGGCGCCTGAGGCCTACGCCTGAGCGCCTTCGCCGCCTGCACCCTTGCCCTGCCCCGCCCGGCGCCGCAAAGTTTCCATACGCAGAATTCAAAACACCGGAGGCGACCCCGTGAAGACCCGAATCACCGAACTGTTCGGCATCGAGCACCCCATCGTGCAGGGAGGCATGCACTTCGTCGGCCTGGCCGAGATGGCCGCCGCCGTCTCCAACGCCGGGGGCCTGGGCATCATCACCGGCCTGACCCAGCGCACCCCGGACGACCTCGGCAAGGAGATCCGCCGCTGCCGGGAGATGACCGACAAGCCCTTCGGCGTGAACCTGACCTTCCTGCCCTCGATCAACCCGCCGGACTATCCGGGCTACATCAAGGCGATCATCGACAACGGCGTGAAGATCGTCGAGACCGCCGGCAACAACCCCCAGAAATACATGCCCGACCTGAAGGCCGCCGGGGTGAAGGTGATCCACAAGTGCACCTCCGTCCGCCACTCCCTGAAGGCCGAGGCCGTGGGCTGCGACGCCATCAGCGTCGACGGCTTCGAGTGCGGCGGCCATCCCGGCGAGGATGACGTGCCGAACTTCATCCTCCTGCCCCGGGCGGCCGAGGAGCTGAAGATTCCCTTCGTCGCCTCCGGCGGCGTGGCCAACGGCAAGCAGCTCGCGGCGGCCCTGGCCCTCGGCGCGGAGGGCATCAACATGGGCACGCGCTTCATCGCCACGAAGGAGGCGCCGGTCCACGACAACGTCAAGCAGGCCATTGTGAACGCCACCGAGCTGGACACCCGCCTGGTCATGCGCCCCCTGCGCAATACCGAGCGCGTGCTCAACAACGCCGCCGTCCAGCGCCTGCTTGAGAAGGAAAAGGCCCTGGGTCCCAACCTGAAGTTCGAGGACATCATCCACGAGGTCGGCGGGGTCTATCCGCGGATCATGCAGGATGGCGACATGGACGCCGGCGCCTGGTCCTGCGGCATGGTCGTGGGCCTGATCCACGACGTCCCGACCTGCAAGGAGCTCATCGAGGGCATCGTCGCCGAGGCCGAGGAGATCATCCGCGGCCGCCTGGCGCGCTTCGCCTGACCCGACCTCCAGAGGGAGACACCCCCGTGAGCCAGGACCTGACCCAGGCATCCGCCGCCGAGCTTTCCGGCCTCTACGCCGCCCGAAAGGCCTCGCCCGTCGAGGCCCTTGAGGCGGTGCTGGACCGTGTCGCCCGGCTGAACCCCGTACTGAACGCCCTGCCGCTGATCGATGCGGACAGCGCGCGCGAGCAGGCCCGGGCCTCCGAGGCCCGGTGGGCGAAGGGCGAACCTCTCTCGCCCATCGACGGAGTTCCCACCTCCATCAAGGAGCTGATCCGGGTGAGGGGCTGGCCCCTGACCATGGCCAGCAAGCTGACCGACAAGGCCCCCCAGACCGAGGACGCCACCACCGTCTCCCGGCTGCGGGAGGCCGGCTGCGTCCTCTTCGCCACCAACTCGAGCCCGGAATACGGGTTCAAGGGGGTGACGGACTCCCCGCTCAACGGCATCACCCGTAACCCCTGGAACACCGAGCGGACGCCGGGGGGCTCCTCCGGCGGCGCCGGGGCGGCGGTGGCGGCGGGCCTCGGCCCCCTGTCCATCGGCACGGACGGCGGCGGCTCGGTGCGGATCCCGGCGGCCTGCACGGGGCTGGTGGGGCTGAAGGCCACCTACGGCCGCATCCCCGCCTGGCCGGCCTCCATGCACGGGGACCTGGCCAACACCGGCCCCATGACCCGCACCACTCGCGACGCGGCCCTGATGCTCAACGTCCTGAAGGGCGCCGATGTGCGCGACCCCCTCGCCCTGCCGCCCACGGACGTCGATTTCGTCGCGGCCCTGGACCGGGGCGTGAAGGGGCTGAAGGTGGGTCTGGTCCTGAAGTTCGGCGACTTCTACCTCGACCCCGAGGTCGAGGCGGCGGTCCTGAAAGCCGCCGACCGGTTCCGCGCCCTGGGCTGCGAGGTGGTCCCGATCACCCCGCCCACCGAGAATGGCGAGACCGGCCAGATCTTCGTCGCCCACTGGTTCGCCGCCCTGCAGCGCCTGCTGCAGCTCTATCCCGAGGCCCGGCACAACGAATTCGACCCGGCCCTCTACGACCAGGCCAAGATCGGGGCGAAGCTGGACGTCCAGACCATCATCAACGCCCAGGTCCGCCGCCGCGAAATGGCCCACGCCTGGAACCAGGTCTTCGCCGAGTACGACCTCGTTCTGTCGCCCACCATGTCGACCCTGCCCCCGCAGGTGGGACGAAACGTCCCCGACGGGCCGGACGGACGGCCCAACCCCTACTGTACCAACACGGCCATCTTCAACCTGACGCGCCATCCGGCGGTGTCGGTTCCCTGCGGGGTCTCCTCCATCGGCACGCCCATCGGCCTGCAGATCGCCTCGGGCCACACCCGGGACGACCTGGTGCTGGCGGCGGCCGAAGCGTTCGAACGCCAGGACCCCCTCGCCTTCCCCCGCATGTAAGGAACCTCGCATGGCCGTCTACAACGCCAAGGCCGCCCTGCCCGGCGGCGGGCCCGCCGCCGGGGGCGAGCCGGTCCGGATTTCCTACGACCGGCGGGCCATCCTGCTCTATGCGGTCGGCATCAACAGCCGGGACCTGAGGTTCATCTTCGAGGGCCACAAGGACTTCGCCGTCTTCCCGACCTTCCCCATCCGCTGGGGCGGCGCAGGGGCGGTGGTGGACCGGGCGGCCGTCCCGCCCTCGCCCGGCCCCCTGACCATCGACGCCGAGCGCTACCTGGAGGTCGTCCGCCCCCTGCCCCTGGGCGGGGAGGTCAGCGTGGTCTCGCGCCTGATCGGCGTCCACCCGCGAGGCAAGGGCGCCGGCTTCGTCGAGTACGAGAGCGAGTTGCGCAACGCCGAGGGCCAGGTCTGCGTGAAGATGGTCTCGGGCTCCTTCCGCCGGGGTGTCGAGCGGCTGGGCGATATCGAGCCCTTCGAGGGCGCCGGGACGACCTTCTCCGCCCCCGTCACCGTCCCCGACCGGGCGCCGGACGTGGAGACCGGAGCGCACATCCCGGAGAACCAGGCCGACATCTATCGCCTGTCCGGCGACTACAACCCCCTGCACATCGACCCGGAGGCGGCCCGGTTCGGCGGTTTCGAGGCGCCGATCCTGCACGGCCTGTGCACCTTCGGCCACTGCGCCCACCTGCTGCTGACCGCCCTTTGCGACGGCGATCCGGCGCGGTTCCGCAAGATCAAGGTCCGCTTCTCCTCGCCGGTCCTGCCGGGCGACGACCTGAAGGTCCTGGCCTGGAAGGACGGTCCCGGCCGGGTGATCTTCGAGGCCCGTGTCGGCGAACGCACCGTCGTCTCCCACGCCTGGTTCGAATACGCCTGAGGCGACCCTGACGCGGGGTCAGGTTTGACAGGAGGGGCCCGCCTCCCGGATGGTGGGGGAAAGCGCCGCGCCGCAGGGCCCGGTGACCGTCCGGAGAGGAAACCCATGTCCGCCAGCCGCTATCCGCTCATGTTCTCGCCCCTCGACCTCGGCTTCACCCGGCTGAAGAACCGGGTGCTGATGGGCTCCATGCACACGGGCCTGGAAGAGGCCTCCGGCGGGCTGTCGCGCATGGCCGCCTATTTCGCCGAACGCGCCCGGGGCGGGGTCGGTATGATCATCACCGGCGGCATCTCGCCCAACGCCGGCGCCGGGCCCGGCGCGCGACTGTCCACGCCCGAGGAGGCCGAGGCCCACCGGGAGGTCACCGAGGCCGTCCACGCCGCCGACCCGGACGTGAAGATCTGCCTGCAGATCCTGCATTCCGGCCCCCTGGCCCGGACCCCGGAGGCCGTCGCGGCCTCGGCGGTGCGCTCGCGCATCGGGGCCTTCACGCCCAACGAACTGGACGAGGACGGCATCGAACAGCAGCTGTCCGACTTCGCCCGCTGCGCGGCCCTGGCCCACCAGGCCGGATACGACGGGGTGGAGATCATCGGCTCGGCCGGCTACCTGCTCTCGACCTTCCTGGTGGAGAAGACCAACCGCCGGACGGACCAGTGGGGCGGCCCGTTCGAGAACCGCATGCGCTTCCCCGTGGAGGTGGTGCGCAGGGTGCGGGCGGCGGTTCCGAAGGACTTCATCGTCATCTTCCGCATCGCCGCCATGGACATGCTGGAGGGCGGCATGTCGTGGGACGAGGTGGTCACCCTGGCCAGGGCCATCGAGGCGGCAGGCGCCAACATCATCTCCACCCACTTCTGCTGGCACGAGGCGCCGGTCCCGACCATCGCCACCATGGTGCCGCGCGCCGCCTTCACAAGCGTCACCGGCCGCCTGCGCAAGGAAATCGGCGTGCCGGTCATCACCTCGAACCGGATCAACATGCCCTCGGTGGTCGAGGAGGTCCTGGCCCGGGGCGACGCCGACCTGGTCTCCATGGCCCGCCCCATGCTGGCCGACCCGGACCTGGTGAAGAAGGCGGCGGAGGGCCGCGAGGACGAGATCAACACCTGCATCGCCTGCAACCAGGCCTGCCTGGACCACACCTTCACCGGACGGATGACCAGCTGCCTGGTCAATCCCCGGGCCTGCTATGAGACCGAGCTGGTCTACGAAAAGACCACAGCGCCCAAGTCCATCGCCGTGGTGGGGGCGGGACCGGCGGGCCTGGCCTACGCCACCGTCGCGGCCGAGCGCGGTCACAGGGTCACCCTGTTCGAGGCGGCGGGCGAGATCGGCGGCCAGTTCAACCTGGCCAAGAAGATTCCCGGCAAGGAGGAGTTCTCCGAGACCCTCCGCTACTTCCGCCGGATGATCGAGATTCTGAAGATCGACCTTAGGCTCAACACCCGGGCCGACGCCCGCAGCCTGGTCAATGGCGGCTTCGACGAGATCGTGATCGCCACCGGCATCACCCCGCGCACCCCCGACATCCCGGGCATCGACCACCCCATGGTCGCCAGCTATGTCGACGTCATCAACGGCAAGGCGAAGGTCGGCCGCAAGGTGGCCCTGATCGGCGCCGGCGGCATCGGCTTCGACGTGGCCGAGCTGGTCAGCCACGCCGGGGTCTCGGCCTCCATGGACGTGGACGTCTTCGCCGCCGAATGGGGCATCGACTTCAAGAACCATCCCCGGGGCGGCGTCACCGGCGTGGTCCCCCACGTGGAGAAGGCCGACCGCACCGTCACCCTCCTGCAGCGCAAGGCCGAGTCCCTCGGCCGGTCCCTGGGCAAGACCACGGGCTGGACGCACAAGGCCACCCTGCAGAAGCGCGGCGTCCAGATGATCGGCGGCGTGACCTACGAGAAGATCGACGACGCCGGCCTTCACGTCCTGATCGGGACGGAGCCTCGCCTCATCGAGGCCGACACCGTCATCATCTGCGCCGGTCAGGACCCCCTGCGCGCCCTGCACGACGAGCTGGCCGCCCTCGGCGTCGCCTCCACCCTGGCGGGGGGTTCGGACGTGGCCGCGGAGCTGGACGCCAAGCGGGCCATCAACCAGGCCAGCCGGCTGGCCGCCGCCGTCTGATTTCACCGAACGGTCCGGACCCCGCACCCGTCAATGCATTGTCTTGACGGGCGCCGGGGGCTGGGTTTGAGTCTCCTGTTTGATGGTTGACAGCGCCGCTGCGAAGGGTCGCAGACCGTGTCCGGTACAGCCTGACGGGGGGAAGAAGATGAGCGTGGACTCCACCGCCGGCGGCGCGCCCGGCCCCAGGATCGAGACGACCAAGCCCTCCCTCTGGACCAAGGTTTCCTACGGCTTCGGGGCCGTGGCCTTCGGGGTCAAGGACAACGGGTTCAGCTATTTCCTGCTGATCTTCTACAGCCAGGTCATAGGCCTAGACGCCCGCCTGGTCGGCCTGGCCCTGACCATCTCCCTGCTGATCGACGCCTTCTTTGATCCCATACTGGGGTACTGGTCTGACAACCTTCGCTCGAAATGGGGCCGGCGGCATCCCTTCATGTACGCCGCCGCCGTCCCGATCGCCGGGACCTATTTCCTGCTCTGGAGTCCGCCGCAAGGCTGGCAGGACTTCCATCTTTTCCTCTACCTGCTGATCCTGTCGATCGTGGTGCGGATGCTGATCTCCATC